>NZ_JBWKJV010000020.1:0-124447 GCF_056432045.1 Streptomyces sp. NPDC045701
GCCCGCGAGGTCTACCGCGCCCTGACCAGCACACCAACCGAACGAATCACTCAAACCGACCTCGCTCCAGCGGCTTGACAGCCATAGGAGCATCCGCGGCGGTGGCCGCACTGGGCATGGCGGCGACGCTGGCCGGCTGCGGAGCCGGTGAGGGCGGCGGGGACGTGACCCTCAAGCTCGTCGCCGCCGACTACGGCAGCAGCGACGCCAACAGCTCCCAGGGGTACTGGGACGGCGTGGCGCGCTCGTTCGAGAAGACGCACCCCGGCATCACCGTCGACGTCGACGTCATGTCGTGGAAGGACGTCGACCGGGAAGTCGCCGAGATGGTGCGGAACGGCGAGGCGCCCGACCTCGCGCAGATCGGCGCCTACGCGGACCACGCCGCCGAGGACCGGCTCTACAAGGCCGACGAACTGCTCCCCATCCCCACCCAGGCCAACTTCCTGCCCCTGCTCGCCCGGGCCGGCCAGGTCGGCCGGTCCCAGTACGGCATGCCCTTCGCGGCCAGTACCCGCCTGCTCTTCTACAACAAGGGCCTGTTCGAGAAGGCCGGCGCCACGCCGCCGAAGACCTGGGACGAGATTCGCGCGGCGGCCGGGAAGCTCAAGGACGAGGGCGTCAAGTTCCCCTTCGCCCTGCCCCTCGGCTCCGAGGAGTCCCAGGCCGAGACCATGATGTGGATGCTGGCCGGCGGCGGCGGTTACCGCGACGTCAGCAACATCTCGTACGACATCGACTCCGCCGAGAACGTCGCGACCTTCACCTGGCTGAGGGACAACCTCGTCGGGAAGGGCCTGACCGGCCCCGTCGCCCCCGGCGAGCTCGACCGGCAGGAGGCGTTCGACGCCTTCGTCCAGGGCGACGTCGGCATGCTCAACGGCCACCCCACGCTGATGGACGCCGCCGAGAAGGCCGGCGTGGACGTCGGCAAGGTGCCGCTGCCGAGCCCCGACGGCGAGGGCCGGCCGTCGATGGGCGTGGCGGACTGGATGATGGCGTTCAAGCAGAACGGCCACCGCAAGGAGATCGGCGAGTTCCTCACGTACGTCTACGAGGACAAGAACGTGCTCGCCTTCTCCGACCGGTACGACATCCTCCCGGTGACCTCCACCGCCACCTCCACGATGCGCGACGACCCCAAGCACCGTGCGCTGTGGCCGTTCCTGGAGGAGCTGCCCACGTCCGAGCTGTACCCGGTCGGCCACACCTCCTGGGCGAAGGTCAGCGAGAGCGTCAAGAAGAACATCGGCAAGGCCGTCGCGCCGGGCGGCGACCCCGAAGCGGTGCTGTCGGGCATCGCGCGGGACGCCAAGGACGCGGAGGCGGACGAGTAACTATGTTGCTCATATGACCGCTTCTCCTCCCCCGACGGGCCCGGACCTCACCGACCGGGACCGCGCCGTCCTCGCCGTGGAACGGCGCTCCTGGCCCGGGCCCGGCGCCAAGGAACGCGCGATACGCGAGCAACTGGGCCTGTCGCCCACCCGCTACTACCAGCTGCTCAACGCCCTGCTCGACGACCCGAGGGCCCTCGCGCACGACCCCGTGACCGTCAACCGGCTGCGGCGGCTGCGGGCGTCGCGGGACGCGCGGCGGTAGGTGTGCGGGGCCGGGGCCCTGGATAGGTTTCCGGGCATGGGCACCCAACCGGAATCCTTGCCGCGTCCCGCCACGTCCGCCGGCCGTGAGGGCCTGGCCGCGTTCCTGGCCCACCCCGGCCGGGCGGTCGTCGCGCTCGACTTCGACGGCACCCTCGCCGACATCGTGGACGACCCCGAGCAGGCCAGGGCGCACCCCGGAGCGGTCCCCGCCATCGCCGCGCTCGCGCCGCGCGTCGCGTCCGTGGTGGTCATCACCGGCCGGCCGGCCGGGGTGGCCGTGCGGTACGGCGGCTTCGCCGGGGTGCCGGGGCTGGAGCACCTGGTGGTCCTCGGCCACTACGGCGCCGAGCGGTGGGACGCCGTCACCGGCACCGTCCGGGCCGCCCCCGAGCACCCGGGCGTCGCGGCCGTCCGGGCCGAACTGCCCGGCTTCCTCGACCGGGCGGGCGCCTGGCGCGGCACCTGGATCGAGGAGAAGGGCCGCGCGGTGGCCGTCCACACCCGCCGCGCGGAGGACCCCCAGGCGGCGTTCGACGCGCTGCGCGACCCGCTGGCCGACCTGGCCGCCCGGCACGGTCTGGTCCTCGAACCGGGCCGCATGGTCCTGGAACTGCGCCCCCCGGGCGTCGACAAGGGCGTGGCGCTCACCGAGTACGTCCGGGAGACCGGCGCGGAGACGGTCGTGTACGCGGGCGACGACCTGGGCGACCTGCCCGCGTTCGCCGCCGTCGAGAAGCTGCGCTCCGACGGCCTGTCCGGCCTGCTGGTGTGCAGCGGCAGCGACGAGGTCGCCGAGGTCGCCCAACGCGCCGACCTCCAGGTCCCGGGCCCCTCCGGGGTGGCCGCGTTCCTGTCCGCGCTGGCGGCCCACGCCGACGTGACGTAGATCGATACCACCCGCGGACGGGTGCGGGTCATACGTGCCTGACCGGCTCCGGGCCCGCCGGACGGGAAGGTGACCCCTCCCGTCCGGCGAGCCCCGCGGGACCGGGGGGCCGGGGGCGGCGGGCGCCGGTCAGGGGCGCAGGGCGGTGAGCTGGTCGAGGAACCAGCGGGCCGGGGGGAGGGACGTGGCGGCGGCGGCCAGGCGCTTGGTGCGGTCCGCGCGCTCGGCGGGCGGCATGGACAGCGCCTCGTGGAGGGCGTCGGCGGTACCGGTCACGTCGTACGGGTTCACCGTGATGGCGTCGTCGCGCAGCTCCTCGTACGCGCCCGCCTCCCGGGACAGCACCAGCGCGCAGCCCGCGTCGGAGACGACGGGGACCTCCTTGGCGACGAGGTTCATGCCGTCCCGGATCGGGTTGACCAGCGCCACGTCCGCCAGCCGGTACGCGGCCAGCGAGCGGGCGAAGTCGTCCTCGACGTGCAGGATCACCGGGGTCCAGCCGTCGCGGCCGTACTCCGCGTTGATCTCGTCCGCGAGGCGGGAGACCTGGGCGGTGTACTCGCGGTAGACGGGCAGGTCCTGGCGGGAGGGGTAGGCGAACGCCAGGTGCACCACGCGCTCGTGCCACTCGGGGTGCTCGGCCAGCAGGTGCCGGTAGGCCAGCAGGCCGCGGACGATGTTCTTGGACAGTTCCGTGCGGTCGACGCGGACGATCGTCCTGCGGTCCGGGCCGATCTGCTCGCGCAGCATCGCCATCCGGTCGTCCACGTCCGGGCGCCGGGACCGTTCGCGGAGGAAGTCGCCGTCCGCGCCGAGGCCGTGCACACCCAGGTGGGTGCGGTGGGCCTGCCCGTGCGACTGGTACCGCACGCTCGGCGACTGGTCCTTCGGCCAGTGCGTCGTCACGTCCATGTCCCGCAGGGACGCCGCGCAGCAGTCCTGGAACGCCTTCAGCCAGCGCCAGGTCAGGAAGCCGAGCCGGTCCGCGCCGAGCATGCCCAGGAGGAGTTCCTCGGCGATGTCGTCGGGGAGCATGGAGAAGTACTCCGGCGGTGCCCACGGCGTGTGCGAGAAGTGCCCGATGCGCAGGTCGGGGCGGAGCTCGCGGAGCATGCCGGGGACGAGGGCCAGGTGGTAGTCCTGGACGATCACGACCGCGCCGTCCGCCGCCTCCTCGGCGAGCGCCTCGGCGAAGGCGCGGTTGTAGAGGCGGTAGGACGCCCACCGGCGGCGGAACTCCGCGTCGAAGACCGGTTCCAGTGGCGTCTGGTACAGCATGTGGTTCACGAACCACAGCACGGAGTTCGCGATGCCGTTGTACGCGTCCGCGTGCACCGCCGCGTCGATGTCGAGCATCTTCACGCCCGGCTCGGCCGCGACGCCCTGCCGCACCGCCTGCCGGTCGCCGTCGCTCAGCGCCGCGCACACCCACAGGGCGCCCGCCTCCGGCCCGATCGCGGACAGTCCCGACACCAGTCCGCCCCCGCCGCGCCGGGCGTCGAACGTCCCGTCCTCACGTGGCACGTAGCTGACGGGACCGCGGTTCGAGGCGACAAGAATCTGGGCTGCCATGGAGACGAACCTAGCCCGTAGCGGAAACGCTCAAACGTACGGCGCTCACGCCACGCGCCGGTGCCGCGCGTACTCGGCCACCTCGGTCATCGGCGGGCGCTCCTCGGTGTCGACGTCATGGGTGCGCGGGACGAAGCCCGCGTCCCCGCGGTCGAACTGCGTCAGCCGCGGCCGCACCAGGTGCCCGCGCGACAGCCGCAGCTGCGCCGTGCGGTAGATCGCCGCCGCCATCCGGCCCAGTGCCCGCTCGTCCTGGTGCCGGTGCTTGCGCACCCCCACGTCCACCTGCGCCAGGGCGTCGAGGCCCACGGTGTGCAGGGCGTCCACCAGCAGGCCGAGCTCCACCCCGTACCCCACCGGGAAGGGGAGCCGTTCCAGCAGCGAGCGGCGCGCCGCGTACTCGCCGCCCAGCGGCTGCACGAATCCGGCCAGCCGCGGCCAGTGCAGGTTCAGCAGCGGCCGCGCCACCAGCTCGGTCACCCGGCCGCCCTGGCCGGGCGAGCCGGCCAGGGGCCGGTCGTACATGGCCTTGACGAACTGGACGGACGGGTCGGTGAGGAGCGGGCCGACGATCCCGGTGACGAAGTCGGCCGAGAAGTCGCGCAGGTCGGCGTCGACGAAGCAGACGATGTCGCCGCTGGTGGCGAGGAGGGAGCGCCACAGGACCTCGCCCTTGCCGGGGAGCGCGGGTATGCGGGGGAGGATGGCGTCCCGGTGCACCACGCGCGCCCCGGCCGCGGCGGCGACCTCCGAGGTCCGGTCGGTGGAGCCCGAGTCGATCACCACGAGTTCGTCGACGAGCGGGACGGGGCCGGACATCAGTTCGCGGCGGACGACGGTGACGATGTCGCCGACCGTCGCCTCCTCGTTCAGCGCCGGCAGGACGACACTGACGGTCGTGCCGTGCTTGGCCGCGAGCAGCCGGTCGAGCGGTCGATCGGCCACGGACCAGGACCGCCGCTCCAGCCAGCGCTCCACCTCTTCCAGCACGTGATCTCCATCTCGCGTATCGGACGACCGTCTCGAGCGTCCAGGGGTTCGGTTACAGTCTTGAACAACGCGGACGACCGTCGTATGTCGGGTCCCCGCGTTGGCTGCACAAGCACCGCCACAATCGAATACCGCTCATCCAGAGGGGCAGAGGGACACGGCCCGTTGAAGCCCCGGCAACCCTCCAGTCGGCACTCGCAACGTCTTGCGCGAGGCCCCGGCTAGGGAAGGTGCCAAATCCGTCTCATGGCGAAGTGCGCCATGAGGAAGATGAGGAGAAAGGGCCTCGCCTCCATGGCTGTACAGACTGTCGCCACCGCCAAGAACGTCGACCTCGGGCCTGCTTCCGCCCTCTCCTGTCGCGAATGCGGCGAGCGTTTCGAGCTCGGTCCCATTTTCGCCTGTGAGCTGTGTTTCGGGCCTCTAGAGATCGCCTACGACCTGCCGGTCGGCGACCCCGAGGCGCTCCGCGAGCGGATCGAGGCCGGACCCGCGAACATCTGGCGGTACGCGCCGCTGCTGCCCGTCCCGGCGGACGTCGCCGGCAAGCCGAACCTGAACCCCGGCTGGACCAAGCTCGTCCAGGCCGACAACCTGGCGCGTGAGCTGGGCGTCGAGCCGGGCAAGCTGTTCGTCAAGGACGACTCGGGCAACCCGACGCACTCCTTCAAGGACCGGGTCGTCGCCCAGGCCCTGGAGGCCGCCCGCGCCTTCGGCTTCACCACCCTGTCCTGCTCCTCCACCGGCAACCTGGCGGGTGCCGTCGGCGCCGCCGCCGCCCGTGCCGGCTTCCGGTCCTGCGTGTTCATCCCGCACGACCTGGAGCAGGGCAAGGTCGTCATGGCCGCCGTCTACGGCGGTGACCTCGTCGGCATCGAGGGCACCTACGACGACGTCAACCGTTTCTGCTCCGAGCTCATCGGCGACCCGCTGGGCGAGGGCTGGGGCTTCGTGAACGTCAACCTGCGGCCGTACTACGCCGAGGGGTCGAAGACCCTCGCGTACGAGATCTGCGAGCAGCTTGGCTGGCGGCTGCCCGACCAGCTGGTGATCCCGATCGCGTCCGGCTCGCAGCTGACGAAGATCGACAAGGGGTTGCAGGAGCTGATCAAGCTGGGTCTGGTCGAGGACAGGCCGTACAAGATCTTCGGTGCCCAGGCGGAGGGCTGCTCCCCGGTGTCGGCGGCCTTCAAGGCCGGCCACGACGTCGTACGCCCCCAGAAGCCGAACACCATCGCCAAGTCGCTCGCCATCGGCAACCCGGCGGACGGCCCGTACGTCCTGGACATCGCCCGCCGCACCGGCGGAGCGGTGGAGGACGTCGACGACGAGCAGGTGGTCGACGCGATCAAGCTGCTGGCCCGTACGGAGGGCATCTTCGCCGAGACGGCGGGTGGTGTCACCGTGGGCGTGACGAGGAAGCTGATCGAGGCGGGCGCCCTGGACCCGTCGCTGACCACCGTCGTGCTCAACACGGGCGACGGCCTGAAGACCCTCGACGCGGTGGCCCCGACCACCGGCCCGACCGCGACCATCCGCCCGAGCCTGGACGCGTTCCGCGCCGCCGGCCTCGCCTGAACGACTGAAAGGCAGCACCACGACATGAGCGTCAACGTCCGCATCCCCACCATCCTCCGCACGTACACGGGCGGCCAGGCCGAGGTCACGGCGGAGGGCGCGACCCTCTCCGAGGTCATCGAGTCGCTGGAGAAGAACCACCCGGGCATCGCCGCCCGCGTCCTGGACGACCAGGGCAAGCTGCGCCGCTTCGTGAACGTGTACGTCAACGACGACGACGTGCGTTTCGAGGACGGTCTGGGGACCGCCACGCCCGACGGCGCGGGCGTGTCGATCATCCCGGCCGTGGCGGGCGGCTGCTGACGTACCCGGCGCGACGGACGTTGCCCCCTCCGCGAGAGAAGCGGAGGGGGCAATTCTGCATGGTTGAGCGCGGTAGAGTTGGGGAAGTCCCCGCCGCCGCCTGTGCCGGACGCATATGAAATAGTGCGCGGCCGCGACGAGATGCAGTCAATGTACCCCCGCGAGTTGTGTCATTTGCGCCCTTTGCCGGGCCCGACTTGCCCGGGATTCTGGCCCCTTCGGCCACATTTTCCGTTCACCCGTGCTCGGAATTCTCGTCCGATTGACCTGTTGCAGACGGCAGTTGGGCAGATACATTCAGCGGCGGTCGACGCGTTCCGGCGCACGCCCGCTGGGGCATCTCCAGGCTCCCAGGGCCTGGGAACTGTCTGCGGGTGAGGTCTGACCCGGGTCCGCGAAGTGCGGTCCTGTGCAAGGGCCAGTAATAGGGGAGTTAGGCATGGCTCAGGGCACCGTCAAGTGGTTCAACGCGGAGAAGGGGTACGGCTTCATCGCGGTCGACGGTGGTGCGGATGTTTTCGTCCACTACAGCGCGATCCAGATGGACGGCTACCGCACCCTTGAAGAAGGTCAGCGAGTGGAGTTCGAGATCTCGCAGGGCCAGAAGGGTCCGCAGGCGGACATGGTCAAGCTCGCCGCCGGCTGAGAGCCGCGTCGCGATCGACCGACCATCGACTGTCGACATCGCAAGTGCCGAGGGGCTCGCGTTCCAGGGGACGCGGGCCCCTCGCGCGCGTCCGGACGCCGCCCCGGATCCATGGGGGGCGCTTGCACTCGCATGGGTCGAGTGCTAATCATTGGCGTTAGCACTCTGAAGGTGAGAGTGACAACGAAGGACCGGGTCGGCGAGGTCCGCAGGCCAGTGGGGCAAGGAACCACTTCAGGCAGGCAGACCGTCCGTCGCGGGCGCCAGCGCGGTCCGGAGCATCCACCCCAGTCCGGGAGGACCACTTCACATGGCCAAGATCATCGCGTTCGACGAGGAGGCACGGCGCGGCCTCGAGCGCGGCATGAACCAGCTCGCCGACGCCGTCAAGGTGACCCTGGGCCCCAAGGGTCGCAACGTCGTCCTCGAGAAGAAGTGGGGCGCCCCCACGATCACCAACGATGGTGTATCCATCGCCAAGGAGATCGAGCTCGAGGACCCGTACGAGAAGATCGGCGCCGAGCTGGTCAAGGAAGTCGCCAAGAAGACGGACGACGTCGCCGGTGACGGTACGACCACCGCCACCGTCCTCGCCCAGGCGCTCGTCCGCGAGGGTCTGCGCAACGTCGCCGCCGGCGCCAACCCGATGGCCCTCAAGCGCGGCATCGAGACCGCCGTCGAGGCCGTCTCCGGCGCGCTGCTGGAGCAGGCGAAGGATGTCGAGACCAAGGAGCAGATCGCTTCCACGGCCTCCATCTCCGCCGCCGACACCCAGATCGGCGAGCTCATCGCCGAGGCGATGGACAAGGTCGGCAAGGAAGGCGTCATCACCGTCGAGGAGTCCCAGACCTTCGGTCTGGAGCTGGAGCTCACCGAGGGTATGCGCTTCGACAAGGGCTACATCTCGGCGTACTTCGCCACCGACATGGAGCGTATGGAGGCGTCGCTCGACGACCCGTACATCCTGATCGTCAACTCCAAGATCTCCTCGGTGAAGGACCTGCTCCCGCTGCTGGAGAAGGTCATGCAGTCCGGCAAGCCGCTGCTGATCATCGCCGAGGACGTCGAGGGCGAGGCCCTGTCGACCCTGGTCGTCAACAAGATCCGTGGCACCTTCAAGTCCGTCGCCGTCAAGGCCCCGGGCTTCGGCGACCGCCGCAAGGCCATGCTGAACGACATCGCCATCCTCACCGGTGGCCAGGTCATCTCCGAGGAGGTCGGCCTCAAGCTCGAGAACGCCGGCCTGGACCTGCTGGGCCGCGCCCGCAAGGTCGTCATCACCAAGGACGAGACCACGATCGTCGACGGTGCCGGTGAGAGCGACCAGGTCGCGGGTCGCGTCAACCAGATCCGTGCCGAGATCGAGAACTCCGACTCGGACTACGACCGCGAGAAGCTCCAGGAGCGCCTGGCGAAGCTGGCCGGCGGCGTGGCCGTCATCAAGGCCGGTGCCGCCACCGAGGTCGAGCTCAAGGAGCGCAAGCACCGCATCGAGGACGCGGTGCGCAACGCCAAGGCCGCCGTCGAGGAGGGCATCGTCGCCGGTGGTGGCGTGGCCCTGCTCCAGGCGTCCAGCGTCTTCGAGAAGCTGGAGCTCGAGGGTGACGAGGCGACCGGTGCCAACATCGTGCGCCTGGCGCTCGAGGCCCCGCTGAAGCAGATCGCCGTCAACGGTGGTCTCGAGGGTGGCGTCATCGTCGAGAAGGTGCGCAACCTGCCCGTCGGACACGGCCTGAACGCCGCGACCGGCGAGTACGTCGACATGATCGCCGAGGGCATCATCGACCCCGCCAAGGTGACCCGTTCCGCTCTGCAGAACGCGGCCTCCATCGCGGCGCTGTTCCTCACCACCGAGGCCGTCATCGCCGACAAGCCGGAGAAGGCCGCGGCCGGTGCTCCGGGCGGCATGCCGGGCGGTGACATGGACTTCTGATCCTCACGGATCGGACGCAGTCCGCTCGTTCCGAGGGCGGTACCCCCACTCCCAGGGGGTACCGCCCTCGGGCGTTCACCGGGTGCCGTCCCGCCCCGGGGCCGGGCCGCCGAGGACGACCTACGCTGGGACCATGGCCGTCGACGTCCTGACCGAGACCGTGATCGACGCCCCGTGCGACACCGTCGCCGCGTACGCCGCCGATCCGTCGAACGCGCCCGAGTGGTACGTCAACATCGTCTCGGTCGAGTGGGAGACGGTGTCCGAGGTCGCGGTCGGGGCCAGGGCCGCGTTCGTGGCCCGCTTCCTGGGGCGGCGACTCGTTCACACGTACGAGATCGTCGCCTACGAGCCCGGCCGGCGCCTGGCGATGCGCGCGGACCAGGGACCGTTCCCGATGGAGACCACGTACACCTGGGAGCCGTACGGAGAGGACGGCACCCGCACCCGCATGACCCTCCGCAACCGGGGCGGAGGCAGCAGCCGCGTCCTGGCCGCCGCGATGCGCCGCGCCGGCCGCAAGGACCTCGCGCTGCTGCGGCACCTGATGGAGACGCGGTACGGCCCCGGAGCCTCATGAGCCCGGGACCGCGCGTCGCGCCTGTGCGCCTATCGCTTGAGGTCCGCCACGAACGCGGACCAGGCGGCGGCCCCGAACACGAGCTTCGGACCGGTGGGGGTCTTGGAGTCCCGGACGGGGACGATGCCGGGGTGGCCGTCGGCGACTTCGAGGCAATTGCCGCCGTCCCCGCCGCTGTAACTCGACTTGCGCCACTCAACGATCTCGATCTTCATGGGCGTAATCCTCCGCCACTGACGCGATCAAGGCCAGGGATTCTTTGGGTGACAGTGCGCTGGCCCGGAGCAAATCGTAGGCCAGTTCGTGCCGCCTCACGCCGGCCGGGTCGTCCCGCAACTGGCCCGTGCCGTGGCCTTCGAGGTAGGCGAGTGGCGGGGCGTCGTCGAAGCTCATCAGCTTGATCCCGCCGTCCAGGGACGCATGCGCGCCCGCCGCGAAGGGGAGGACCTGCAAGATGACTCGGTGCGAGCGGCCCAACCACGTGATGTGTTGGAGCGCCTCGGCCATCACCGCCGGACCGCCGACCTTGCGCCGTAGTACGGCCTCGTCCAGAACCGCCCAGAACAACGGCTTCGTTGGATCGTCGAGGATGTGCGCACGGGCGAGCCGGGCGTCGACCAAGCCGTCGATGACGTCTTCCGTCGCGGTCGGCTGGTAGGCGCGGAACACCTCCCGCGCGTAGCCCTCCGTCTGCAACACGCCCGGGATCAGCAGCGGCGCGTACTCCCTGATCGACGTGGCGACCGCTTCCGCCTCCGCCGCCTCCGCGAAGTGGTCGGGGTAGCGCGACCTGTTGGCGGCCTGGCAGTTCCGCTGGAAGAACCCGTTCGTGCCCAGTATGGCGTCGATCCTGGCGGCGATCTCCGGCTGCATCCGGCGCGTACCGGCCTCCAGCTGGCCGATGAACGAGCCGCTCACGAAGAGCTGCTCGCCCAGGGCGTCCTGGCTGAGACGGGCGTTCTCGCGGGCATGGCGCAGTTCGGCGCCGAGCAGTGCCCTGGGTGAGGAGGACGGGTCGAGACCCTTCGGACCGGGCATGTGTCAACTCCCGTTAGCACAGATGGGGTTGTTGGGCCGCCTTTGTGTTCAGACTAGCCGCGAATCGACCACGCTGTGTTCAGAACACGAACACTCAGCGTGGAGGTGCCTGGTCGTGGGGATGCTGTCCGTGGAGCAAGTGGTGAACCAGCTGCGGGATGAACTCGGCAGGGTCGGTGTCGTACTGCCGTCCCTGCGGGTGGACCCGGTGTCGGCAGCGAGTGAGATGCCGTGCCCGCTGGTGGAGCTGGGCCGGTGCAACGTGGACACCGCGATGCGCCTGGTCGCCGCGCTGCACGAGGCGCGGCGATGAGCGCCCCCGAGTACATGATCGACGGCCGCGACGGTCGGATCGGTGAGGTCGTGGGCCGCGTCGGCGGCCGCGTACAGCTACGCCCGCTGGGCGGCGGGCGGGAGTGGGACTGCCCGGCCGACCAGCTCACGCCCGCCCCGCCGGGCGAGGTGCTGCGGGCACGCGTTCGAGAGTTGAACCAGAGAGGACGCCTGCCATGAACAAGTCGAAAGCATTGAGCACCAGGGCGAAACACCCGCCGGCCGCTGTGATCGGCGGCTGACACGCGTACCCGGAGATCGCCGGGCAGGTGGACCTGCCCGGCGACGGCAGGGCGGGCGACCCGGGGCCCCACAAGGGCACAGCCGGCCGCCTCACGCGGGAGGACCGGATCCGGCCCCCGCCCGCACGGGGGAGACGCGGCCGCCCGCCCGGCGGGCCCGGCCGTTCTCATACGACTCTCACCGGGGCCTCAACCGGCCATCACACCGCGCCCATAGCTTTCGCGCCATGTTCTTCACCTACCTCCGGCGCGAGTTGCGCCGTCGACGCAAGGCGGCGCTGGTCGTCGCCTCGGGGCTGGCCCTCGGAATCGCGCTGGTCATCGTGGTCGACTCGGTCACGGCCGGGATGAACCGGGCCCAGGGCAGGGTGCTGGAGTCGCTGTACGGGCTCGGCACCGACATGACGGTCACCAAGGCCGCTTCCCCGCCCGGGGAGGGGGACACCGTGCGGCGGCCCAGGTTCCGGTTCGACGCCGGCGAGGGGGCGGGCGCGGACGGCGAGCAGCAGAGCCAGGACGTGGTCATGGTGCAGGGGTTCGAGACGCTCGCCGCCTCGACCGTCGCGGAGGTGGCCCGGCAGGACGGGGTCGCGGAGGCCGTCGGCGGGCTGAACGCCCGGGTGATGAAGGTCGACGGGCAGTTCGGGAGCGGTGAGGTGCAGCCCGCACAGCCGGACCAGGGCCGGGGACAGGGCGGCGGCGACGTGCGCGGCGGCGGGGCGGACTTCGGGGTCGACTCGTACACCGTGTACGGGACCGACGTCGCCCATCAGGGGCTCGGGCCGCTGACGTCCTCGAAGATCACCGCCGGGCGTACGTTCACGGCGACCGAGACGTCCGCCAAGGTGGCCGTCGTCGACAGCGCCTACGCCCAGGAACAGGGGCTGGCCGTCGGGGAGAAGCTCACCGTCTCCGGCACCGGGTACGCCGTCATCGGCGTCGCGACCGCCGACAGCGGGGACGCCGCCGCCGACGTCTACCTGCCGCTCGCCGAGGCGCAGACCCTCGCCGACGCCAAGGGCAGGGTCACGACCGTCTACGTCCGGGCGACCGACTCGCAAGCCATCGACGAGGTCGAGGGCGCCGTGCGGAAGAACGTCCCGGGCACCACCGTCACCACGTCCGCCGACCTCGCCGACACCGTCTCCGGGTCGCTGTCCACCGCGGCCGGCCTGGCGGAGGGCGTCGGGAAGTGGCTGTCGATCGTGGTGCTGGGCGCGGCGTTCGTCGTGGCGGGGCTGCTGACGTCGTCGGCGGTCGGCAGGCGGGTGCGCGAGTTCGGCACCCTCAAGGCGCTGGGATGGAGGAGCGGGCGGGTCACCCGCCAGGTGGCCGGTGAGGCGCTGGTGCACGGGCTGATCGGCGGGGTGCTCGGGATCGGCGCGGGGCTGGCCGGGGCGTGGGCCGTCACGGCGTTCGGCCCGACGCTCACCGCCGAACTGGGCGGGGCCGCCGGTGGTGGCGGGCAGCGGTTCGCGGGCGGGCCCGGCGGTGGCGGGCCGGTGCGTGAGGCGGCCTCCCGCGCGCTGGACGTCACACTCACCGCGCCCGTCTCCCTCACCACCATCGGGCTCGCCGTGGCCCTCGCCGTCGCGGGCGGCCTGGTCGCGGGCGGGTTCGGCGGCTGGCGCGCCTCCCGGCTGCGGCCGGCGGACGCGTTGCGCCGCGTCGAGTGACCCGTATCCGCACCCCCCTTACGTACGACTGGAGTTGACAGCACATGTACCAGCTCAGTGGCGTCACCAAGCGCTACCGGCGTGGCAAGGAGACCGTCCAGGCCCTCGACGGGGTGGACCTGGTCATCGAGGACGGCGGGCGGCTGGTCATCCAGGGCCCGACCGGCGGCGGCAAGTCCACGCTGTTGCAGATGCTCGGCGGCCTCGACCGGCCGACGGAGGGCAGCGTGGTCCTGGACGGCACCGACCTGGCGACGCTGCCGGAGGCGCGGCTGACCCGCGTGCGGGCGGAGAAGATCGGGTTCGTGTTCCAGGGCTTCAACCTGGTGCCGACGCTCTCCGCCCAGGAGAACGTGGAGACCGCTCTCGTACCGCTCGGGCTGCGGGCTCCCGAGCGGCGCGAGAGGGCGGCGGAGGCGCTGGTGTCGGTGGGCCTCGGGGAGCGGCGCGGCCATCTGCCCGGCGAGCTGTCGGGCGGGCAGCAGCAGCGGGTGGCGATCGCGCGGGCGCTGGTGAAGCGGCCGGCGGTGCTGCTGGCGGACGAGCCGACCGGAAACCTGGACGAGTCGATGCGCGACGAGATCATGGACCTGCTGGAAGGGCTGTGGGAGGAGAACGGGCTGACGTTCGTGATGGTCACCCATGACACGGCGCTGGCGCGGCGCGCGCCCCGGCTCGCCACGATCCGCAAGGGGCGCGTGACGATCAAGGAGCAGGTGGTGGGCTGAGCAGCGGCTTGCCGATGCCGAAGAGGTACGTGGCGGCGAACCCGGCCACGTACCCGGTCAGCAGTCCGCCCGCGTAGACGGCGACCGTGGTCACGGACAGGCCCCGGTCGCCGCTGAGGAGCGGGAACAGCGCCCAGCCGGACGGGCCGATCGCCGTCGAGCCGACCGGGTCGCCGAGCATGTGGAACAGCCCGACGAACCCGCCGCCGAACGCGCCGCCGACGCAGGCCGTGACGAACGGCCGCCCGAGTGGCAGCGAGACGCCGTAGATCAGCGGCTCGCCCACGCCGAGGAGACCGGCGGGCAGCGCGGACCGGATGGTGCGGCGCAGGTCGGTGCGGTGGCGGAGCCGTACGTAGACGGCGGCGGCGGCGCCGACCTGACCCGCGCCGGCCATCGCGAGCATGGGGAGGAGCACGGTGTGGCCCTGCTGCTCGATCAGGGTGGTGTGGATCGGGATGAGGGCCTGGTGCAGGCCGAGCATGACGAGGGGGAGGAACAGCCCGCCCAGGACGAACCCGGCGACCGCTCCGGCGTGGCCGAGGAGCCAGTCGGCGGCCACCCCGATGGCGGTGGACACCTCGCCTGCGACGAACATCAGGCCGTACACGGTGACGAGCCCGGCGACGAGCACGGTGAGGGTGGGGGTGACGAGCACGTCGAGGGTCTCGGGTACGTGGCGGCGGCACCACTTCTCCACCCGGACGGCGAGCACGGCGGCGGCCAGGGCGCCCAGGACGCCGCCCTGGCCGGGGGAGAGCTGCTGGCCGAACACCTCGACCTTGGCGACGCCCGCGTACACGACGATCGCGGCGACGGCGCCGCCGAGGACCGGCGTACCGCCGAACTCCTTGGCCGTGTTGAGGCCGACGAACACGGCGATCAGCGCCATGAAGCCGGCGGCGACGGCGGCGAGGGCGGGGGTGAGGGCGGGCAGCAGGCCCAGGTTGAGGAGCAGGCCGTTGATGCCGGCGATGATGCCGCAGCCGATGAGGGCGGGGATCAGCGGTACGAAGATGTTCGCGATCCGGCGGAGGAGGACCTTGCC
This sequence comes from Streptomyces sp. NPDC045701, assembly GCF_056432045.1. Classification (NCBI taxonomy): domain Bacteria; kingdom Bacillati; phylum Actinomycetota; class Actinomycetes; order Kitasatosporales; family Streptomycetaceae; genus Streptomyces; species Streptomyces sp. NPDC045701. The sequence continues at coordinate 15,158 of NZ_JBWKJV010000020.1, forward strand.
GGGGGTGGCGTTCCGCTCCTTCTGCGCGGCCTTGATGGCGGTGCCCCGGGCCCGGAGGAGGAGGGCCTCGAACTCGGGGGTGACGCGGGCGACGGTGCCGGGGCCGAGCACGATCTGGTAGGTCGTGTCGTCCTCGACGACGCCGAGCACGGCGGGGTGCGCCCTGAGCGCCTCGTCCTGGACCAGGGCCCGGTCGCGCAGGCCGAGGCGCAGGCGGGTCATGCAGTGGGCGACGGAGGTGACGTTGCCGGCGCCGCCGACGAGGGGGAGAAGGGCCCCGGCGGTGGTGCGGGGGTCGGGGGAGGGTGCGGGTGCGGCTGCGGTCATGCGCGGATGGTGCCAGGGGGCGGGGTCCGGGACGGTGGGTCCGCGCCGGTGGGCGGCCGCTGCCCGCCTATTGGTCGAGCGCCGCGCGCAGCCGGCCGCCGGTCTTGGCGAGGAGCTGGTTCGCCGTGTCGGCGTCGACGCCGGCGAGGAGGGCGAGGATGGCGGGCTTGACCTCGCCGTCCGTGGCGGTGAGGGCCGTCTCGATGTCGGTGTCGGACGCGCCGGTGGCGAGGGAGACGATCCGGCGGGAGCGGGCGCGGAGCTTGTCGTTGGTGGCGCGGACGTCGACCATCAGGTTCCCGTACGTCTTGCCCAGCCGGATCATGGTGATCGTCGAGATCATGTTGAGGACCAGCTTCTGCGCGGTGCCCGCCTTGAGGCGGGTGGAGCCGGTGAGCAGTTCGGGGCCGACGACGACCTCGATGCCGTGCTCGGCGGTGGCGGCGAGGGCGCTGCCCGCGTTGCAGGACAGACCGATCGTCAGGGCACCGGTCGCGCGGGCGTGTTCGACGGCGCCCAGGGCGTACGGGGTGCGGCCGGAGGCGGAGACGCCGACGACGGTGTCGTCGGAGGTGAGGCGCAGGGCGTCCAGGTCGGCGGTTGCCAGCTCGCGGGAGTCCTCGGCACCCTCGACGGCCTCCAGCAGGGCGGTCGGCCCGCCCGCGATCAGTCCGACGACCTGGCCCGGGGCGGTGTTGAAGGTGGGCGGGCACTCGCTGGCGTCCAGGACGCCGAGCCGCCCGGCCGTGCCCGCGCCGGCGTAGACGAGGCGGCCGCCTCGTTCCATGCGCTCGGCGGTGGCGTCGATGGCGGCGGCGATGCGGGGCAGCTGGGCGGCGACGGCGCCGGGGACGGACCGGTCCTCGGCGTTCATGAGGCGGGCGATCTCCGCGGTGGGGAGGCGGTCGATGTCCGCGAGCTCCGGGCGGAAGGCTTCCGTGGTGAGGGCGGACAGTTCCGAGGGGTTCATTCGTGCGCGCTCTTTCGGGCGAGTGGGGCGGGCGGGGCCGAGGGTGAGCGGGGCCTGGGGTGAGCGGGGCCGGTGAGCGGGGCGTGCGGGCGGTCAGCGGGTGCGGGGCGAGTGGCGGTGCGCGAGGGCCTCGTAGGAGGCGGAGAGCGCGGGGGCGGCCGTCTCGTACGTACGCTGCGTGACCCCGGTGAACAGGCAGTCCACGACCAGGAGTTGGCTGGTGCGGGAGGACATGGCGGCGGGCCGCAGTTCGCTCTCACGGGCCGTGGAGGTGGTGAGTATGTGGTCGGCGTACTGGGAGACCGGGCCGTCCGGCCGGCCGGTGATCGCGACGGTGGTCGCGCCGTGGTCGAAGGCGACGCGGAGCGGTTCTATGACGTCGCCGGTGGAGCCCGAGTGGGTGATGGCGATGGCGACGTCGCCGGTGCGGAGCTGGACGGCGTTGGTGACGGCGAGGTGCGGGTCGCTGTGGGCGTGCGCGACCAGCCCGATGCGCAGCAGCTTCTGCGCGAGGTCCTGGGCGACGAGGCCGGAGGCGCCGACGCCGTAGATGTCGGTGCGGCGGGCGGCGGCCAGCGCGGTGACGGCGGCGCCGAGCTGGATGGTGTCGAGCCCGGCGGCGGTGTCGGCGAGGGTCTGCTGCTCGTCGTGGGCGAGCTTGGCGACGACGTCCGCTATCGGGTCGTCCACCGCGATGTCGGCGGTGACGGAGGGGGCCCGGCCGGACTGCTGGTGGGCCGCCAGCCCGGCGAGGGCGAGGCGCAGGTCGCGGTAGCCGGGGTAGCCGAGGAGGCGGGCGGTGCGGACGACGGTCGCCTCGCTGGTGCCGGTCAGCTCGGCGAGGCCGGTGACCGTGAGGGCGGCGCAGCCGGCGGGGTCTCCGGCGACGGCCTCGGCGACGCGCTGCATGGAGCGGGTCATGGAGGGGGCGAGGGTGCGGACCTTGGCGGCGAGGGCGGCGGGCGCGGGGGCGGCCTCCCCGCCCGGTCTGCCCTTCCCCCCGTTGCTGAAAATTTCCTTCACGTCATTGGTCACACCTGAAAGGTATTTTCAGCCCTGGGGGTCGTCAAGCCCTCCGGACCTGGGGTGACAATGGCTGCATGGACGCCGTGGACCCCCTTGAGCAGGCCCTGCACGCCGCGCGGGCGCTGGTCCTCGCCGACCTGATGGCGCGGAACGTCGCGGAGGCCGAGGTGGTCTCGCTCGTGGAGGACGCGGTGACGCACCGCCGCTGGTGGGTCGAGCAGTGGCCGGAAGGCATCGAGTACGTCGCCGGACTGGTCGCCCAGGACGTCCAGGACGCCCTGCTGGAGCGGTACGGCCGCTGGCCACTGTGCCCGGTGTGCAGCTCGGGCGACCCGCACGCGCTGGACGTCGAGCCCGAGTTGGGGCCGGACCCGCACTGGGTGTGCGGGAAGGCCGGCGTGCGGGTGGCGCGGGTCGGCGGGCTCACGTGACGGTGTACATCGACCCGCCGAACTGGCCGGGCCACGGTCGTATGTGGTCCCACCTGGTGAGCGACACGTCGTACGACGAGCTCCACGCCTTCGCCGCCCGGATCGGCGCCCCGTCCCGCGCGTTCGACCGCGACCACTACGACGTCCCCTCCGAGCGGTACGCGGACGCGGTGGCGGAGGGTGCGGTCGAGGTGGGCTCCAAGGAACTGGTCCGCCGGCTCAAGGAGTCGGGCCTGCGGCGCCCGAAGCACCGGCCGGCCGGCTGAGGCCCGGTCGGTCTCAGACGCGGGACGGGCGGTCCGGCTCGCGGTCCGCCGGTGTGTCCGACGGCGTGTCCGACCGGCTCACCACGCGGGACGGCGAGCCGTGCAGGCGCAGGGCCACGGCCGCCGCCGCGAGGCCCAGCACGGTCATCGCGGCGCCCGCCCAGGCCGTGGACGGGAAGCCCAGGCCCGCGTCGATGACCGTGCCGCCGAGCCACGGGCCGCCGGTGTTGCCCAGGTTGAACGCGGCCGTCGTCGTGGCGCCCGCCAGCGTGGGCGCCGCCCCGGCGACGTTGAACATGCGGGCGTTGAGGGCGGGGGCGGTGTAGAACGCCGAGACGCCGAGGAGGAAGGAGAGGACCACCGTGACGGCGGGGCTGGACGCGAAGACCGCGAGCGCCACCAGGAACACCGTCGACGCGGCGATACCGCTCAGCAGCACTCCGAACAGGTGCGCGTCCGCGACCCGGCCGCCGATCGTCGTACCGATCAGCGCCCCGATGCCGAAGAGGGCCAGCACGGTCGGCACCCAGCCCGCGTCGAGTCCGGCGACGTCGGTCAGCAGCGGCGCCAGGTAGGAGAACGCGCAGAACACGCCGCCCGCCGCGAGCGCCGTGACCGCGACCGCGAGCCAGACCTGCCGGTCGCGGTAGATGCTCAGCTCGCGCCGCAGCTGCGGCTTCTCGTCGGGCAGGGGGATGCGCGGGATCAGGGTCGCCACGCCGACCAGCGCGACGGCGGAGGCGGCGCCGACCGCCCAGAACGCGGAGCGCCAGCCCAGGTGCTCGCCGAGGAACGCGCCGGCCGGGACGCCGAGGACGTTCGCGATCGACAGGCCGCCGATCATCACGGCCATCGCGCGGGCGCGGGAGCCGACCGGCACCATCGCGATCGCCACGGCCGCGCCCACCGCCCAGAAGCCGGCGCACGCGAGGGCGCTGACCACGCGGGAGGCGAAGAGGATCCCGTACGAGGGAGCCAGCGCGCCCGCGAGCTGCCCGACGCCGAACGTGCTGATCAGCGCGATCAGCGTCGTCCTGCGCGGCAGGCGCAGCGTGGCGACCGCGAGGAGCGGGGCGCCGACCACCATGCCGATGGCGAAGGCGGATATGAGCAGCCCAGCCTTCGGGATCGAGACGTTCATGTCGTCCGCGATCGGGGGCAGCAGACCCGACAGCATGAACTCGCTCGTACCGAGCGCGAAGACGGACAGGCCGAGGATGTAGACGGCCAGGGGCATGCGGGTGCGATCGGCGGGTGACGGCATGCCCGGGGTCAACGTCTCCGGCAGGTCCTACATTCCCGGGCTCTCCAGCAGCTTCAGCTCCGTGGTGAGGTTCTGGCGGGCCCGCTCCTCCCACGCGCGTGCGCCGTGCGGTGTACGGAACAGACGCGGCAGACCCAGCAGCTGCCGCAGCACCGCCGCGCGCCCCTCACGGAACGCGTCGTCCGGCACGAAGGCGTACTCCTCGCGTACGGCGGCGGCGTAGGCGGCGTACGCGTCGGGCGCGGCGGCCAGGATCGCGAGGTCCGCGTCGCACAACACCTCGCCGTTGCGGTCGCCGTCCGCCGGGTCGTGGGTGACCGTGAGCCGGACCAGGCGGGCGACCTCCGCCGTACGGGCCGCGTCGACGCCCAGCTCGGGCAGCGCCCGCTCGGCCAGCCGGGCGCTGCGCTCCTCGTTGGTGGACCGCTCGGGCAGGTACACGGCGTCGTGGAACCAGGCGGCGAGCCGTACGAGGTCGGGGTCGGCCGCGTGGTCCGCCAGCTCGTCGACGTGGTCGAGGACGGCGAGGAGGTGGTCGGTGGTGTGGTACCGCCGCTGGGGCTCGGCCCAGCGGGCGAGGAGGGCGTCGGCGTACCGGTCGGCATGCTCGGCACCACCCACGGCCGATGCCCAGCGGTGGCGGAGGTCGGCATGGGCGGGGTGCTCGGGGAGGGACGCCATGGGGTCATTGTGCCGGGTGCGCACCGGTGCCGGAGCGGGCCTACGGGCGTAGGCGGGCCCGCTGCTGCCGCGGCCCGCCACCCCGGGCGCGGCGCCGATCCCCGGTCCGCCTCCGCGCCCGCACGGGCGCCCGCTGCGACCTCGCGGGCGCCCCGTGGGCCGGACCCGGCGCTGTGCGGTGTGCGTCCGGCCCGGCGGGCGCCACCGTGCCGGGCGCCTCCCGGGCGGGACCGCGCGCTCAGGCCCCCGCGTCGATCGCCGTGCGCCAGGCGCGGACCGCCGTCGGGGAGACCGGGGCGGTCCAGCCGGACGGGCGGGCCGCGCCGCCGATGTGGAAGGCGGTGACGCCGCCCGCGAGGAGCGCCGGGACGTGGCCGAGCCGGAGGCCGCCGCCCACCAGGAGGTCGGGTTCGTACCCCGGTTCGCCGCGCCGGGCGGCGGCGGCCTCGGCCAGCAGGGTGGGCAGGCCCTCGTCGACACCGGCCGCCGAGCCCGCCGTCAGGTAGGTGTCCAGGCCGGGGAGGTCCGCGAGCTGCTTGCGCGCCGCGTCCCGGTCGGCCGCCCGGTCCAGCGCGCGGTGGAACGTCCAGCGGCAGCCCTCCAGCTCGGCCACCAGCCGCTCGACGGTCACCAGGTCCACATGGCCCCCGGCGTCGAGGAAGCCGAGGACGAACTCGTCGGCGCCCTCCTCGCGCAGTTCCCGCGCCACCCGCACCAGCGCCTCGACGTCGCCCGCGGCGAACCCGTCCGTCAGGCGCAGCATCACGCGCAGCGGGATGTCCACGGCGGCGCGGATCCGGCCGTAGGTCTCGCGGGACGGGGTGAGCCCGTCCGCCGCGATGTCCGTGACCAGTTCGAGGCGGTCCGCTCCTCCGGCCTGCGCGGCGATCGCGTCCTCCGCGTCGAGGGCGATCACCTCCAGGACTGCACGGTTGCTCACTGCCGGCTCCATTCGCTACAGGTCTAGTCCAATGGCCACCCTAGTGCGCGTGCACGGTGAAGGCAGCCGTACGCACCTTCCCGCCGTGCTTGAAGTCGAGGAAGAGCCGGTACGCGCCCGGGCTCGGCGCCGTCGCCGTGAACGACACCTCGGGCCCGGCGGGACCCTCGTGCGGGTGGACGTGCAGGTAGGCGAGGTCTCCGGCGCGCAGCGCCACCAGGTGGCCGTACGCGCCCAGGTAGGGCTGGAGGTCGGTGACCGGCCGCCCGCCCCGGCTGACGCGCAGGGTCAGCTCGCTCGCCCGGCCGGGTGCGGGCGCCCCGGCCAGCTCGACCCGGTAGCCGTCGACCTCGGCGACGCGCCCGGCCGCGGGCAGCGCCGCCGGTCGGTACGCGCCCGACACCGCCAGGTCCGCCCCCAGCGTCAGCGCCTCGCCGCCCGCGGGCGTGAAGTCGGCGAACGCCCGGTAGTCCCCGGCCTCGGGCAGCTCGACCGGTGTGGACCAGGTGCCGTCCGCGCCCCGCTCGGGGTGGAGGTGCCGGTACACGGTCAGGTCCCGTGAGGCGAGGACGAGGTGCAGCTCCTTGCCGTGCTCCCGTTCGTACGCCGTCACCGCCCGCCCGTGGGCGTCGGTGATGCGGAACCGCAGCTCGCCGCGGCTCCCGGCCGCGAGCGCGGAGGGCTGGAGGGTCAGGGTGTGGCCGCCCTCCGAGACCTGGAGCCCGCCGGGCGCCCGCGGGGCGGCGGGCGCGTCGTGGTGGCCGTGCGCGGTGGCCGGTGGCTCCTGCTCGCCGTGCGGCGCGTCGTGCCGCACGGCCGGGCGCTCCTCCGCCGCCACGACCGGGCCGACGCCCTTGCCCACCCCGTACGCCGTGCCGAACGTCGCGGCCAGCGCGGCGGCGAATGCGGTGATCTTCACTCCGGTGTTCATGGCGACTCCTTGGTGAGGCGTGTCCGTTGTCGCCAGAATACCCCTGGGGGGTATCAAGTCAAGAGCGGTGATCGCTTGCTTCCTAGTACCCCCTGGGGGTATACCTGTTCCCCATCGGAACGACATACCCTGTCGGGGTATCAATCGGCGAGGAGCAGCACTCATGAGCACCCCCACGACGACGACACCCGGCCCCGCCGCCGAGGTCGAGCTCGCCATCGGCGGCATGACCTGCGCCTCGTGCGCGGCCCGCATCGAGAAGAAGCTCAACCGGATGGACGGCGTCACCGCGACCGTCAACTACGCCACCGAGAAGGCCAAGGTCGCGTACGCCGACGGGGTACGGGTGGCCGACCTCATCGCCACCGTCGAGGCGACCGGGTACACCGCCCGGGAACCGGCACCCCCGGAACCCGAGGACCGCCGGGAGGAGCCGGCGGACGAACTGCGCCCGCTGCGGCAGCGCCTGGTCACGGCCGTCGTCCTCTCCGTACCCGTCATCGCGATGGCGATGGTCCCGGCCCTCCAGATCGAGTACTGGCAGTGGCTCTCCCTCACCCTCGCCGCGCCCGTCGTCACCTACGCCGCCTGGCCGTTCCACCGCGCCGCCTGGACCAACGCGCGGCACGGCGCCGCCACGATGGACACCCTCATCTCGGTCGGCACGTCGGCCGCGTTCCTCTGGTCGCTGTGGGCCCTGTTCTTCGGCACGGCGGGTACGCCCGGCATGACGCACCCCTTCGAGTTCACCATCGCCCGCACCGACGGCGCCGGGAACATCTACCTGGAGGCGGCGGCCGGTGTCACCGCCTTCATCCTGGCCGGCCGCTACTTCGAGGCGCGCTCCAAGCGCAAGGCGGGCGCCGCGCTGAAGGCGCTGCTGGAGCTGGGCGCGAAGGACGTCACCGTCCTGCGCGGTGGCCGCGAGGTCCTCGTCCCGACCGCCGAACTGCGGGTCGGCGACCGTTTCCTCGTCCGGCCCGGCGAGAAGATCGCCACGGACGGCAGGGTCGTCGAAGGCACCTCCGCCGTGGACGCCTCCATGCTCACGGGCGAGTCCGTGCCGGTCGAGGTGGGCACCGGCGACCCGGTCACCGGCGCCACCCTCAACGCGGGCGGCCGGCTGGTCGTCGAGGCCACCCGGATCGGAGCCGACACCCAGCTGGCCCGCATGGCGAAGCTGGTGGAGGACGCCCAGAACGGCAAGGCCGCCGCGCAGCGCCTCGCCGACCGGATCTCCGCCGTCTTCGTGCCGGTCGTCATCGGCCTCGCGCTCGCCACGCTCGGCTTCTGGCTCGGCACCGGCGCGGGCCTGACCGCCGCGTTCACCGCCGCCGTCGCCGTACTGATCATCGCCTGCCCCTGCGCGCTCGGCCTGGCGACCCCGACGGCGCTCATGGTCGGTACCGGACGCGGCGCGCAGCTCGGCATCCTGATCAAGGGCCCGGAGGTCCTGGAGACCACCCGCCGGGTGGACACGATCGTCCTCGACAAGACCGGCACCGTCACCACCGGCCGGATGACCCTGATCGGGATCCACACCGCCGAAGGGACCGACGAGCGTGACGTCCTGCGCCTCGCGGGAGCCCTGGAGCACGCCTCCGAGCACCCCATCGCCAAGGCGGTGGCCACCGGGGCGGCCGAGCGCGTCGGTACGCTCCCCACCCCCGAGGACTTCGCCGGCGTCGCGGGCCTCGGCGTCCAGGGAGTGGTGGGCGGCCACGCGGTACTGGTCGGGCGGGAGCAACTGCTGAAGGAGTGGGCCATCGAGCTGCCGGCCGCGCTGGGGCGCGCCAGGCAGCAGGCCGAGGCGGCCGGCCGGACCGCCATCGCCGTCGCCTGGGACGGCGAGGCGCGGGCGGTCCTGGAGGTCGCCGACGCCGTCAAGGACACCAGCGCCGAGGCGATCACCCGCCTGCGTGCCCTGGGCCTCACGCCGATCCTGCTCACCGGCGACAACCGGGCCGTCGCCGAGGCGGTCGCCGCCGAGGTCGGCATCGACGAGGTGTACGCGGAGGTCATGCCCGAGGACAAGGTCGACGTGGTCAAGCGCCTCCAGGCGGAGGGCCGGTCGGTGGCCATGGTCGGCGACGGGGTCAACGACGCGGCGGCCCTCGCCCAGGCCGACCTGGGGCTGGCCATGGGCACCGGTACGGACGCCGCCATCGAGGCGGGCGACCTCACGCTCGTACGCGGCGACCTGCGCGCCGCCGCCGACGCGATCCGCCTCTCGCGCCGCACCCTCGCCACGATCAAGGGCAACCTGTTCTGGGCCTTCGCCTACAACGTCGCCGCCCTGCCGCTCGCCGCGGCCGGTCTGCTCAACCCCATGATGGCGGGCGCGGCCATGGCGTTCTCGTCGGTGTTCGTGGTCGGCAACAGCCTGCGCCTGCGGGGCTTCCAGCCGGCGGCGTGACGCCCGCCCGGGGGCTCGCGCCCCCGGGTGCCCCCGGCCCCGAGGGGCCCGCGCCGGGTGGTCCGGGCCGGTATGCCTGGCCGGATGCCGGGGCCTCGCGGGACCCCCGGCCCGCCCCGGAGGGGGCCATCCCCATGGAGCGGCCCCCAACGGCAACCGGTGCCCGGACGGGCGACCACCGCGCCCGGGACCCGGGGTTCGTGGGGGCGAGAGCCCCGACGGCGCGTGCCCGGCGCCGGGGGCGACGGGGCGCCCGCCCCGTCAGGCGCCCAGCTGCGGCGGGAGCGGGGCCGCGTGGAGCACCGTGAGGCCGGAGACCGCCCTGGTGAGCGCCACGTACAGGCGGCGCAGGCCGGTGCGCTCGTCGGGCTCGCCGTCGACGACGGCCGCCGGCTCGTCCAGGACGACGTAGTCGTACTCCAGGCCCTTCGCCAGCGACGCGGGGACCAGGGTCAGGCGGGACTCCTGGGTCGTCTCCTCGCCCGGCGACAGCCACGCCAGGCCCGCTTCCCGCAGCGCCTCGGCCAGCACAGGCACGCGCGCGTCCGCCGCGATGAGGCCGATCGACCCCTCGTGGCGGAGCGCGGCGCGGCACGCCGACACCACCGACGCCGACAGGTCCTCCGCCCGGCACGGGACGATCTCCAGCGAGCCCGGCGACTCACGTACCGACCGCACCTCCGCCAGCCCCGGCGACATGTGGGGGAGCAGCCGAGACGCGTACGCGATCACCTCGCGCGGCACGCGGAAACCGGCGGTCAGCTCCTCCACCACCGCGTCCGGCTTGCCCAGGTGCGCCAGCGCCTCCGCCCAGCTCGCCGTCGCCCACGGGGTCGTGCCCTGCGCCAGGTCGCCCAGCACCGTCGCCGAACCGGTCGAGCAGCGCCGCCCCACGGCGCGGTACTGCATCGGCGACAGGTCCTGCGCCTCGTCCAGGACCACATGACCCAGCGACGGGGTGCGCTCCACCAGGTCGGCCGCCTCGTCGATCAGCACCGCGTCCGCCGCCGACCACTTCGCGGACCTCACCGAGCGCGGCGGCTTCGCCCACAGCACGGCCTTCTGCTCATCGGCGGTCAGCACCCCGTCCGCGTGCTCGGCCAGGAACGCGGCGTCCGACAGCAGCCGCAGCACCAGCTTCGCCGGGTCGACGGCCGGCCACACCGCCTTGACGACCGCCTTCACCGCCGCGTTCCTGGCCACCGCGTCCTGCACCCGGTCGTCGGGCGCCTCGCCCGCCTGCTCCATCCGCACCAGCACCGTGTGCGCGATCCGCTGCGGCAGGGCGTCCCGCGCGGCCCCGTACCGGATGTCCCGGTCCAGCAACTCGCGGACGATCTCCTCCAGTTCGTACGCCGGCACCCGCCAGCGCCGCGACCCGCGCACCACCATCAGCGGCTCGGTGGGCGGCGTCACGTGCGACCGCACCGCCCGCCGCAGCACCTCCGCCATCCGGGCGTCGCCCTTGACGACGGCCGCCGTCGGGTCGTCCTCGCCCCGCACCTCGACGTGCGCGACCAGGTCGCCGACCGTCGCCTGCTTCACCTCCAGCTCGCCCAGCGCGGGCAGCACCTGCTCGATGTAGTGGAGGAAGGACCGGTTCGGCCCGATGACCAGCGTGCCGGTGCGGGCGAGCCGCTCCCGGTGCGCGTACAGCAGGTACGCCACCCGGTGCAGGCCCACCGCCGTCTTGCCGGTGCCCGGCCCTCCCTGGACGCAGACGGAGCCGGACAGGCCGCTGCGGACGATCTCGTCCTGCTCGGGCTGGATCGTCGCCACGATGTCCCGCATGGGGCCGACGCGCGGCCGTTCGATCTCGGCCTGGAGCAGGCGGGACGTCGTCTCCGCCTCCGCCGGGTCGGACAGGTGCTCGTCCTCGTACGCGGTCAGCTCCCCGCCCGTGTACCCGAACCGCCGCCGCAGCGCGACGTCCTGCGGGTCCTTCTTCGACGCACGGTAGAACGGCTGCGACACCGGCGCGCGCCAGTCGACGACCATCGGGTCGCCGTCCGCGTCGTGGACGTGCCGCCGCCCGATGTAGAACTTCTGGCCCTCCTGCGTGGTGTGCAGGTAGTCCAGCCGCCCGAAGAACAGCGGGGTGTGCGACAGGTCGGCGAGCGCCTTGATCCGCTCGTCGATCTGCGCCGACAGCACGGCGGCGTTGACCCAGTTCGCCGTGACGTCGCGGATGTCGAGGGCCTGGACGTCCTCGCGCATGGTGCGCAGGGCGGCGCGCGAGGCGGCGAGGTGGGCACGCTCCTGAGCGAGCGGATCGGGCACGGCGAAGCCTCCGGGGGTCGTACGCGGGGTGACGGCGGGCCGGCCGGTTTCCGACCGGCGGGCGGCGCTCCACGAGAGGGAGGCGGGCAAGGTCGGCGATTCTAGCGACCCGCCGGGGAGCGGGCGACCGAATATCCGCCGCGCCCGCCGCCGCCCCCGCGACGCCCGCGCCCGCGAGCCCCCGTGCGACGCTCGCGCCCGAGTCCGTCCCGTAGGGGATGCCGTATGCCTGGAGTCGTACGGGGACGGCGCCGGGGTTCGGTCTGCGGACCGATGTACCGCCCGGGCGCGGAAACCATCATGGAGACATGACCACAACCATCTTCCACCACGCCTCCGGCGCCACCGCCCTGGGCGCGGCCCCGCACCCCGCCCACCGCCTCGGCAACGCCCTGCGCGCGATCAGGGTGTTCGCCGAAGCGGCGTTCGGGGTCGTCGTCCTCGGCGAGTTCGCCGAGGAGGCCGGCGTCAGGCGCCGCTGAGATCCGGGTCCGCGTCCTGCGCGAGCAGCTCGTCCGCGTCGACGATCCGGTACGCGTACCCCTGCTCCGCCAGGAACCGCTGCCGGTGCGCCGCGAAGTCCTGGTCGATCGTGTCCCGCGCGACCACCGAGTAGAAGTGCGCCTGGTGCCCGTCCGCCTTCGGACGCAGCACCCGGCCGAGGCGCTGCGCCTCCTCCTGGCGTGATCCGAAGGTGCCCGACACCTGGATGGCGACGGTCGCCTCCGGCAGGTCGATCGAGAAGTTCGCCACCTTGGAGACCACCAGCACGCTGATCTCCCCCTGCCGGAACGCCTCGAAGAGCTTCTCGCGCTGCGCGTTCGGCGTCTCGCCCTTGATCACCGGCGCGCCCAGGTGCTCACCCAGCTCGTCGAGCTGGTCGATGTACTGGCCGATGACCAGGATCTGCTGGCCCGCGAACTTCCGCACCAGCGCCTCCGCGACCTTCTGCTTGGTCGCGGTCGTCGCGCAGAACCGGTACTTCTCCTCCGTCTCGGCGGTCGCGTACGCGAGCCGCTCGGTGTCCGTGAGGTTCACCCGGACCTCGACGCAGTCGGCGGGCGCGATGTAGCCCTGGGCCTCGATCTCCTTCCACGGGGCGTCGAAACGCTTGGGCCCGATGAGGGAGAAGACGTCCGACTCGCGGCCGTCCTCGCGCACCAGCGTCGCGGTCAGGCCGAGCCGCCGCCGCGCCTGGAGGTCGGCGGTGAACTTGAAGACCGGCGCGGGCAGCAGGTGCACCTCGTCGTAGACGATCAGGCCCCAGTCGCGGGAGTCGAACAGCTCCAGGTGCGGGTAGACGCCCTTCCGCCTGGTCGTCAGCACCTGGTAGGTGGCGATGGTGACGGGGCGGATCTCCTTCTTCGTCCCGCTGTACTCGCCGATCTCGTCCTCGGTCAGGGACGTCCGCTTCACCAGCTCGTGCTTCCACTGGCGGGCGGAGACGGTGTTGGTCACCAGGATCAGGGTCGTGGCCTTGGCCTTGGCCATGGCGCCCGCCCCGACGAGGGTCTTGCCCGCTCCGCAGGGCAGGACGACGACGCCCGACCCGCCGTGCCAGAAGCCCTCGACGGCCTGCTGCTGGTACGGGCGCAGCGCCCAGCCGTCCTCGGCCAGGTCGATCCGGTGCGCCTCGCCGTCCACGTAACCGGCGAGGTCCTCGGCCGGCCAGCCCAGCTTCAGCAACGTCTGCTTGATCTGGCCGCGCTCGGAGGGGTGCACGGCGACCGTGTCCGCGTCGATGCGGTCACCGACGAGCGGCTGGACCTTCCTGGAGCGGAGGATCTCCTCCAGAACCGGCCGGTCGGTGGTGGTGAGGACCAGGCCGTGCGTGGGGTGCTTGGAGAGCGTGAGCCGCCCGTAGCGGGCCATCGTCTCGGCGACGTCCACGAGCAGGGCGTGCGGCACCGGGTAGCGGGAGAACTCGACCAGCGCGTCGACGACCTGCTCGGCGTCGTGTCCGGCGGCCCGCGCGTTCCACAGGCCGAGCGGGGTGACCCGGTAGGTGTGGATGTGCTCGGGTGCGCGCTCCAGCTCCGCGAAGGGAGCGATGGCGCGGCGGCAGGCGTCGGCCCGCTCGTGGTCGACTTCGAGCAGGAGCGTCTTGTCGCTCTGGACGATCAGGGGTCCGTTCACGCCTCACCCTTTCCTGGCGGCCGCGGTCTGTGGCCAAACATCCAGTGTCGCGCATCGGCGGCGGAAGCGGCCGGGCCGTGCGGGATGAGGAGCGGCACACCGGGGCGGGGAACGGACCCGGACGCCGGTGTCTCACCGGCCACGGTCCGTCGTGACCGGTGAGGGGCCGGCGGGCCGCCGGGTCAGATCAGGGGGCTGGTGAACAGTGGGCCCTCGATCTGGAGGTCGGCCAGCGGGCCGCCGATCGGCGGGAGGGTGGAGGCGGCGGCCGGGGTGGCCAGGGCGGTGAACAGCAGGGCGGCGCCCGTCAGGAGGAGGGCGATGCGTCGGCTCATCTCGAGTCGGTCCTTTCTCGGCTGCGGCAGCGGACCGGGCCCGCACCTTCCGTGGTGGTGCGGGCCCGGTCGCGTCGGGGGGACGGGCGGTCAGAGGGTGATGCCGCCGCCGAGATCGATGCCGATCGCGGCGGCCTGGGTGGTGAGCGCGGAGAGGAACGCGGCGGTGGTCAGCAGGACGGTGGTGACTCGGCGCATCGGGACGACCTCTTTCGGTGCGGTGCCGTTCGGGACGTCCGGTGGCTGCCCGCGACCCGCCGGGGGAATGCGGAAGGTCCCCCTGAGGTGGGGTGTCGGTCACTCACGGGCGGGAAATCCGCCGCCCGTGCGCATGATCCGGGGCCGGGCGGGTCAGGTGGCGTCGTCGGCCAGCTCGGCGACGCCCGTGATGCGGTGCAGCGGGTAGGTGCGGACCTCGTCGGCGGTGTGGTCGTACGCGGTGACGAAGCCGCCCTCCACCCGGACCGGGGCGATGACGCGCTGGCTGGCCGCGCCGTCGGCGTTGACGTAGCCGATCCAGACGGCCGAGCCGGTCATCGCGGCGGCCTGGACTGTGGCGAGGGTCTCGGCGGCCGAGGTCCGGGGCGGCGCGCCGTCGCCGCTTCCGGCGGAGCCGGCCGGCTCGTCCTTGCGGACGACCGTCGTGGCGAGGTCACCGGCGCGGATCGCCCGCACGGCGGCGCCCAGCAGCGTGGCGTCCGGCTCCGGCGGACCCTCCGGCACCGGCGCGGGCGCCGTGCGCGCCGGGGTGCGGTACGCGTGCGCCCGGGTGATCAGGACGTCCCCCTCCGCCGACTCGGCCGCCGGGGCGAAGCCCATGGACCGCAGCCCCTCCAGCAGCGTCGCCGGGTCGGCCTGGGCGGCCAGCACGGTGGGCGCCAGGCGCCGCAGCCGCAGGGGCGCCGACCGCTTGTCGGCGAGGATCTCGCCCAGCACGGCGTCGTCGTCGCAGCGTACGTAGGCGGAGGCGGCGCCGACCCGGAGGTGGCCGTGCCTGCGGGCGACGTCGTCGATGAGGTACGCGAGCGGCTGCGGGACGGGCGTGCGGGAGTGGGCCGCCAGGAAGGCGTGCAGGTCGGCGGCGGCCTGCCCGGCGTCCAGGGCGCGGCGCACCGAGCCCGGCGTGAAGCGGTACACGGTCGCGCCGCCCTTGGACTCGACGTCCGCGAGCACGGCCAGCATGTCGGCGAGCGGGCGTCGCAGCGGGCCGGGTGCGACGGCCGTGAGGTCGGCCTGGAGCAGGACGTGGTCGACCGGTTCGGGCATCAGCGGCGCCAGGAGCGCGGCGGCGCCCGCGTGGTCGGCGACGGCGGTGTGGGCCGCGCGGCGGCCGCCGAACGTGTCGGAGCCCTCACCGGTCGCGGGGGCGGGCACGTGCACGGCGGCCGTGCGCGGGTGCTCCGGCGCGTGCGCCACCGGGTGCCGCGTGCCGGGGGCCGGTGCCTCCGGCAGCAGGGCGCGGCCGTGGGCCGACAGGGCGCCCCGCCCGGTCACCCCGAGCAGCTCGGCCTCCGTCAGCGTCCAGCTCGCCAGGCGGGCCCGCAGGTCGCTGCCGGTCTCCCGCGCGGCGCCCCGCAGTGGGCGTTCCCACCGCAGCCGGGCCAGCAGCGTCTCGGGGTCGGGGGACGCCCCGGCCGGGAGCCCGGCCAGCAGCGTCAGCACCCGGCGGCGCACCTCCGGCGCGGCGCCCCGGTCGAGGTCCGGCCCGAGCGCGGCGAGCGTGCGGCCCTTGGTGTCCTGGGAGCCCACCAGGCCGGATGTGCGCGTCGCGGCCAGCCACGCCCCGGCGAGCCGCGCCCACCGCTCGGCGGCGGGCAGGGCGAGCCAGTCGTCGTACGCGGGTGTCGGCGCGAACCGCTCGTCGGCCTCGCCGTCCGGCGCGATCAGCCCCGCGCCGTACGCCACCTCCAGCCAGAACGCGGCCACGTGTTCGGTGACGTCCAGTGCCGTGGCGGTGCGCTTGAGGTCCCGTACGGACATGCCGCCGGCGCGCAGGACGGCCGGGCCGCCCTCGTTCCACTCCTTGGCGAGTTCCTCGACGGTGGCGAGCGCGGTGTACGCCTGGCCCGCCGCCGCGCTGTCCACGACCTGTGGACGGTACTCGCGGGACGGCGTGACGGCGGGTGCCACCGGCTCGGGCACCCGGTGCGCGCGCCCGGCGCGCAGGTGCAGGGCCGCCTCGCGCGGCAGTACCACCGTGCGGGCCGTCGCGGGCAGCAGCAGGCCCCGGTCGCGCAGCCAGCGCACCGGCGGCGTCGGATTGGGCGTCACCTCGCCGTACGGCGGTCCCCACACCAGCCGGTCCAGTACGCCCAGCGCTTCCATCGGCGCGGTGTCGAGCAGCTCGCCCATCCGTTCCCGGTCGGTGAACAGGTTCGTCAACGCGGCGACCGCCGACACCGGATCGTGTGTCGTCGGCAGCCCCGCCGTCGCGATGATCTCCTGCAACCGGGTCGGCGACATGCCGGCCGTCGCCTCGGCGACCGTCGGGCCGAGGCCCGTGGGCGAGGGGTGCTGCGGCGAGGGCGCCAGCAGTTCGCGGGCGGTCCGCACCAGGCGCAGCCGCTCGTCGTCGCCCCACACCAAAGCCTGTTCGCGCAGCAGCCCGACCGCGCGCGGGAGCGCCGCCTCGACGTCCGCGTCGCCCTCGTCACCGGCCATCAACCCGAACAGCACCCGGTACGGGGCCGGGTCCGGCGCCACCGCGAGCGCCTCGGCGGTCTGGAGCGTGAACCGGTCGAGCCGCTCCAGCGCCCGGACGACGGAGGCGCGGGTCCCGGCCCGGGTGGCCAGCTGTGTCAGGTCGCCCGGTACCGGAACCAGCAGGTCGGGGCGGGCGCGCAGCAGCACGGCCAGGCCCTCGTCGCCGCGGGTCCGCAGCGCTTCCGCGAGGGTGCGCGGAGCCGCCGTACCGCCATTGCCTTCGGTCCCTGCGGCCACGTGCGCCTCCCGATCGAGCTCACCGGTCCCCATCCGGACCACGTTAGCCCCTGCGCAGGCGCTAACGTCGTGACGGTGGGGATCGAGAGCGACCAGCTGGTCTTCGACTACCTGAGCCGGGTGGGTGACCTGGCCCAGCAACGGCAGCTGTCCTCGCAGACGCGGATGCGGCTCGTGGCCTCGCTGCGCGGCGAGATCGACAGCCGGCGGGCCAAGGACGACAGCCCGGGCGCGGTGCGGGGCATCCTGGCCGCCCTCGGCACGCCGGACGAGGTCGTCACCGCGGCGGTGTCGGGCGCGCCGAGGACACCGGAGGCGCCGGGACGGTCCGCCGTGCCGGAGCAGCGCACACCGCGCACGCGGTTCCGCCGCCGCGCGGAAGCCGCCCCGGACGTGCCGCCCACGCGCGGGACGCCCGCCTCCGAGGCGTGGAGTCCGCACCTGGCCGGGATGGACGAGGTCGGCGCGTCGGTCGAGCAGCCGGACTGGTGGCGGGTCGAGGAGGGGGCGTTCGGGGGCGCGGACGGCGTGCCGCCGGGGTTCCGGGGCGGGGTCGAGATCCCCGACATGCTGAAACCCCCGCCCGTGGAGGATCCCGCCCCGGAGCAGGAGGCCGACCCGGAGCCGCCGTCGCCGCCCGGTGCCGCGTCCCCGGCGCCGCCGCGCCGCCGCCTGTCCTGGCCGCTGCCGCCGCTGCGGTTGGGCCACCCGATGCTGGTGGGCGCGGCGCTGCTGCTGGTCGCCGGTGTCGTCCTCGGCTCGTGGCTCGCGCTCCTGGGCGGCTGGCTCGTCGCGTACGCCTCCGGCCGCCTCAGCCGCAGGGAGGCGAAGCTGGCGGTGTTCGGGCTGCCGGGCGCGGTCGCCGCGGGCGTCGCGGTCTGGCTGTGGGGCCGCGTCGCCGGCCGCTGGGGCGACCCGATCCCGCCGGGCGGCGACGCCCTGGGCGAGGCGCTCGCCGCCGCCTGGCCCTGGACCCTCCGCGCGGCGGCCCTCGCCTCCGCCGTCTTCCTCCTCTGGCGGGCCCGCCGTAGCTGACGCCCGGGGACGTCTGCCCCCGCCGGCGCGGCGGGGGCAGACCGCACAATGGCTCGCATGGTCTCCCCGCTGACGGTCGGCTTCGACCTGGACATGACGCTGATCGACTCACGCCCCGGCATCCACGCCGCCTACCGGGCGCTGTCCGCCGAGACGGGCGTGTGGATCGACGCCGACCTGGCCGTCACCC
The DNA here is from genome assembly GCF_056432045.1 of Streptomyces sp. NPDC045701. Lineage (NCBI taxonomy): Bacteria > Bacillati > Actinomycetota > Actinomycetes > Kitasatosporales > Streptomycetaceae > Streptomyces > Streptomyces sp. NPDC045701. The sequence goes on from NZ_JBWKJV010000020.1 coordinate 33,326, forward strand.
GCCTCGGGCCGCCCCTGGAGCAGGAACTCGCGCACTGGTTCCCGGCCGACCGGATCCGGGAGACGGGCGACCGGTACCGGGAGATCTACCCCGCGTACGCGATCGAGCCGACGCTCGCGATGCCCGGCGCGCGGGAGACGATTCACGCCGTTCGCGCGGCGGGCGGCCGGGCGGTCGTCGTCACGGCCAAGCACGAGCCGAACGCCAAGCTGCACCTCGCCCACCTGGGCATCGAGCCGGACGCGGTGATCGGCCGGCTGTGGGCCGAGGCCAAGGCGGAGGCGCTGCGCGAGCACGGCGCGCGGGTGTACGTCGGCGACCACACCGGCGATGTGCGCGGCGCCCGCGCGGCCGGCGCCCTCGCCGTCTCCGTACCCACCGGGCCGTGCGACGCGGACGAGCTGCGGGCGGCCGGCGCGGATGTCGTCCTGCCCGACCTGACGGCCTTCCCCGCCTGGTGGGACGCCTACAGGGCGGAGTTCGCCTGACGGCGCTGCGCGGCGATCGAGCGCAGCACACCGGCGCCCGCGATCAGGAAACCGACGCCCATCAGCATGCAGACGGCGTACGCGACCGGCGGGAACGGGTCGGTGCCGAGGAACAGCGGGGCCACCGTGACGAGAGTGGCCACGGCGCCGACGATGAAGACGATCCCGCCGGCACGGACGAGACCGTCACCGGGGGCGGAGCCGCTCGCGGGGGTTTCACTATGCATTCGGCCAGGGTAGTTCCCTGGCCGGAGGAACGGACCGGGGACGTCTTGTCAGCAGCCGCCGGACCATTAGCCTTGGGGCGATGGGGGTGCCCCGAGCGAGGCCGAGAGTTTCGGGGAGGGCCCGAGCGGCCCGCTGTAGTGCTATCCGCAGCCAGTTTTCTTATCGAGTACGAGGACGAGGACAGACGTGCCTACCGGCAAGGTCAAGTGGTTCAACAGCGAGAAGGGCTTCGGCTTTCTCTCCCGTGACGACGGCGGCGACGTCTTCGTGCACTCGTCGGTGCTCCCTGCCGGGGTGGACGCCCTCAAGCCGGGCCAGCGCGTGGAGTTCGGCGTGGTCGCCGGTCAGCGCGGCGATCAGGCGCTTTCGGTGACGGTGCTCGACCCGACTCCGTCGGTCGCCGCGGCGCAGCGGCGCAAGCCGGACGAGCTGGCGTCGATCGTGCAGGACCTGACGACGCTGCTGGAGAACATCACTCCGATGCTGGAGCGCGGCCGCTACCCCGACAAGGTCCACGGCAAGAAGATCGCCGGTTTGCTGCGGGCGGTGGCGGACCAGTTGGACGTCTGACCCGTCCGAACGCGTACGGACTCGTCCGTACGACGGCGCATCCCGGCCGAGGGGCGGCACCCGCCCCTCGGCCGTCGCACGTCCGGTCCGCCGAACGGGCCGTCGCGTCGGGCGGGCGGTGAAGAGGTGCCGTCCGGAGCGGCGGGCGGAGCCTGAGAGACTGGCTGGATGGATGCCATCCGCAGGAACAACGTCAACGTCGTGGGCAACCCGCAGGGTCCCGTGGTGGTACTGGCTCACGGGTTCGGGTGCGACCAGAACATGTGGCGGTTGACGGTGCCCGCCCTGGCCCGGGACTACCGCGTGGTGCTCTTCGACTACGTGGGTTCGGGCCGCGCCGACCCGGCCGCGTTCTCCGAGGAGCGTTACGGCTCCCTGGACGGGTACGCCCGGGACGTGGTCGAGGTGTGTGAGGCCCTCGACCTGCGGGACGCCGTGTTCGTGGGGCACTCGGTGAGCGCGATGATCGGTGTGCTGGCGGCGGAAGCGGCTCCGGAGCGGATCGGCGCACTGGTGATGGTCGCGCCGTCTCCCCGGTACATCGACGACGAGGGCTACCGCGGTGGGTTCAGCGCCGAGGACATCGACGAGCTGCTGGAGTCGCTGGAGTCGAACTACCTGGGGTGGTCGGCGGCGATGGCTCCGGTGATCATGGGCAACGAGGAGCGGCCCGAGCTCGGTGAGGAGCTGAAGAACAGTTTCTGCGCCACCGACCCGGACATGGCGCGTGTCTTCGCCCGGACCACGTTCCTGTCCGACTCCAGGGACGACGTGCGGACCGTGAAGGTGCCGACGCTGGTGCTGGAATGCACCCAGGACGCCATCGCTCCCCGGGAAGTGGGCGCCTTCGTCCACCGGGCGATACCCGGTTCGACACTGGTCACCCTGGACGCGACCGGTCACTGCCCGCACCTGTCCGCCCCCGAGGCCACCAACGAGGCGATCACCGGGTTCTTGGCCGGCCTGCGATGATGTGCCGCACCGGGCAGCAGCCCGACCCGCAGGACGCCGGCGGAGGAGGGGGTGGGGGCGGCGGCGGGGGCGGGGGCGACGAGCCGACAGCGACCGCGGCGTTCGCCGCACTGCTGGAGGACGACCCGGAGGAACTGTACGACTCCGCTCCGTGCGGGTATCTGTCCACGCTGATGGACGGCACCATCGCGAAGATCAACGCCACGCTGCTCACCTGGCTCGGTCTGGAGCGCAGGGCGGTGGTGGGCCGGATGCGGTTCACCGATCTGCTGACCGTGGGCGGCAAGCTGTACCACGAGACGCACTTCGCTCCGCTCCTGCGCATGCAGGGCGAGATCAGCGGGATCGCCCTGGACATCAAGCAGGCCGACGGCGGCCGGATACCGGTCCTGGTGTCGTCCGTGGTCAAGCAGGGCAGCACCGGTGATCCCCTGCTGATCCGCACCAACGTCTTCGACGCCCGCGACCGCCGTGCCTACGAAGAGGAACTCCTGCGCAGCCGCAAGGCGGCCGAGGAGGCGCGCAAACAGGCGGAGGCCGAACGTGCCCGCGTGCAGGAAGCCCTCGCCGTGCTCCAGCGGTCGCTCGTGCCCGACACCCTGCCGACGCTCCCGGGAGTGGAGACGGCGGCGTACTACCACACCGCCTCCCCCGACCGGCTCGGCGGCGACTTCTACGACGTCTTCCCCATCGACGGCAAGCGGTTCGCCTTCTTCCTGGGCGACGTCTGCGGCAAGGGCCCCCAGGCCGCGGCGGTCACCTCACTGACCCGCTACACCCTGCGCGCCGCCGCCCTGCACGACCCCGATCCCGTCGCCGCCCTGACCACTCTCAACAAGGTGCTGCACGAGCGGTACGCCGGCAGCGGCGATCCCCGCTACTGCACCGCCGTGTTCGGCACGATGGAACCCGATCCCGCGACCGGACACGTCGACGTCCACCTCGCCTCGGGCGGCCACCCGCCGGCGCTGGTCCTGCGCGCCGGAGGCACGGCCGACTACCTGCCCACCCCCGGCGGCCTCCTCGTCGGCATCCTGCCCACCGCACGCTTCACCACCGCCACCACCACCCTGGCACCCGGCGACACCCTCCTGCTCTACACCGACGGTCTCCCCGAGGCCCGCACCGGCGAGGACCGGACGAGCCTGTACGGCGACGAGGCCCTGCTCGCCTTCGCCGCCGAGTGTGCCGGTGAACCTCCCCACGCCGTCATCCACGCCCTGACCGGCCTGCTGGACCACCTCGGCGACGGCCTCGACGACGACACCGCCCTGCTCGCCCTCGGCGCACCCGCCCACCCCGCCACCGGCCCGACGACGAGAATCACCGCATGAGCTCGCTGAAGATCACCGTCCGAGACGCCCCGACCGGTCCCGTTCTGGAGATCGCCGGTGAACTCGACTACGTCACCGCCGCCGGATTGCGCGAGAAACTCACCACGCTCGGCCTCCAGCCGGGTCAGCGGCTCGTCCTGGACCTGGCCGGCATGCTCTTCTGCGACTCCAGCGGCATCACCGCCCTGATCGCCGCCCGCGGCCACGCCCAGGCCGCGCAGGCCGACGTCGCGCTCGCCGCGGTGCCCGCTCGCACCCAGCGTGTGCTGCACATCGTCGGGCTCGACCAGATCTTCGCCCTGTACCCCGACAGCGACACCGCCACCCGTTCCTGACCCCCAATCACGTCCCATTCGGGGGAGGGGCTGAAAATCCTCTCAGTCGCCAGAGCGTGGGTGATTTGCCGGGGGTTGTCTTCTCCGAGGTCATTTTATTTCGTCTTTGGGCACACTTGCAGAACTGATGAAAGGTCAAGAGGACGCCCGAACGAGGGTCGACGGCCACTCGGATGGCTCAGACCCGGGGAGTTTCATACGCGCGTTAGCTGGTTATGACAGCGGCACTCCCTGATGGTTACTCCCGCGGACGAACCGGCCCCCGATCGTGGGCGAAGAATTCTGTTGCCATGGGCGACTTTCTGTTCATCCCCGCTTCGTCCCCCGTCGCGGGAATCGACGGAACGCTGCGGGGAGGCGGTGCGGTGATTGCCCTGACCTGGTCGGCTCCCGCGCTGCGGGAACTCGCGGCAGCGGTGGACGACCTCGAAACCGCGTTCCTGGACGCCTGGAAACGAGCCGGGCTGCCCGCCGGAGCGGGCAAAGGAAGGGCGGGGCTCCACGAACATGCGTGATTACCGCGTCGAGGACGCGCTCAGCCCGCACGTGCCCCTCTCCGAACTCGACGACCAGTACTGGATCCCTGCCTCGCAGTACCAGACCATCCCTGACGATCCGCTCGGTCTGGACCTGTCGGCGGACGGGCGGCAAACGGCGTGGGACCCAGCCGAAGAGCTCGCCTTCCTCCTTCAGGAGGCCAGGGAGGCGGACCGGGATCCCGCCCCTCCTCCGCGGGACGGAACGGACTGTCCGCTCGAACGCGACGGCATGACGAACCTGGCGAACATGTCGGCGGGCCTGCCGCCGGTGAACCCGGCGGGCCACGGCCGTCGCAAGCCCCGGCCGCCGGTCGTCACCTGGGCGCGCGTCGGGAGCTTCCTGCTCGCCGCCGTCTCGGTCGGCCTGGTGTCAGCGGTCAGCGTGTTCAGCGGCATCATCGCCTACGATCCGCTGCGGCACATCGCCGAGGCCCACTCGCCCGAGAACGTCGTCAACTGGTGGCCGCTGCTCGTCTACGGCCCCTGGGCGGTGGCGTCCCTGTCCGTCCTGCGTGCCGCTCTCCATCAGCGTCGCGCGGCGCATTCCTGGTCGGTCGTCCTGCTCTTCTCCTTCATGGGAATGCTGTTGTGCGTGGCGCAGGCTCCCCGCAATTACACGGACATGGCCGCGGCCGCGCTGCCCACCGTGGCGTCACTGGCCTGCTTCCACCAACTGGTCCGCTTCATCACCCTCACCCGGCCGCCCCGCAAGGTGAAACCGCGTCACCGGATTCTCGACCGGTCTCCCAACCGGCTCTCCTCCTGACGCGGTCCACCGCGGCCTTCCCCCCCGCGGGCCGGGTGCTCCCACGGGCGGCAGAACAGACAGGTAGGTGTGTGCTCTGCCGCCCGCGGGTGCGTCCCGCTCCCCGGTGATCACTTTTCCAGGTGCAAGATCGACTGTGCAAGATTCATCACTCTTACGGTTGATCACCACCCGAAAGTCATTTCATCCGCATGGTTCCCCGGGCGGTGCTTTCCTCATCCGCAGATCTGAAAGGGCGGTCGATCCATGAACGCGATCCACTGGCTGGTCCTGGTGTGTGCTTCGGTTTGTTCGACGGCGCCGGCCTTCGCCGTGTCCATGCGGACCGGGATGTCCGGGACCGACAGCCGGGAACTGCGCCGCCGTCAGCTCTTCATCCACGTCCTGCGGAACAACTGCCGCACGACGGTGCCGCCCAGGCAGTACCCGGACGTTGTCCGCGCGGACGCCGTCGGAGTCCAGGGTGACGTCGAACAGCACCCGCCGGCCGGGCACCAGGGTGCGGTCCGGACCGTGAATCGCTGACCGGTCGACCAGAGCCTCGCCCCGGCCGTCGTCCCGCACCACGACGCCGACCCCCCGGAGTGGATCGAACCACTTCACCTGTCCCACAGGCACAAGCCATCGCCCCCTGATCATCGGCTCGGATGAGGTGTCCGCACAGCTTGTGCCGACCCACCGCAGGGAGCAAGGGGCGCGACCACCGCGCCAGGAGCACCGCCCAGGCGCTCGCGACAGCCGCCACCACCGGTCCGTCCCCGGCCGGGGCGGCGCACCGTCACGGGAAGGACAGCGCGCCGGGCTCCAGGGGCGGCACCAGGCCCTCGGCCGCCGCGCGGGTCAGCAGCCCGCGCACCGCCGCGTAGCCGGATTCGCCGAGGCCGGCCGTGAACTCGTTGACGTACAGGCCGATGTGCTGGTCGGCCACGGCCCGGTCCATCTCCTGGGCGTGTTCCCGTACGTACGGGCGTGACGCCTCCGGGTCGTCCCAGGCCATGCGGACCGACGTCCGCGCCGACTCGGCGAGCAGCTCCAGCGTGTCCGAGCCCAGCGACCGCTTCGCGATGATCGCGCCCAGCGGGATCGGCAGGCCCGTCGTGGACTCCCAGAACTCGCCCATGTCGGCGAGGCGGTGCAGGCCGTACCGCTGGTAGGTGAACCGGGCCTCGTGGATGACGAGGCCCGCGTCGACCTTGCCGTCCCGCACGGCCGGCATGATCTCGTGGAACGGCATGACCACGACCTCACCGACCCCTCCGGGGACGACCTCCGCCGCCCACAGGCGGAACAGCAGGTAGGCGGTGGAGCGTTCGCTCGGCACCGCGACCGTCCTGCCCGTCAGCACCCCGGGCTCCCGGCTCGGCCCGAGCGGGGAGCCACCCCCGTCGCCGGGCTCCCGGGTGAGGACCAGCGGCCCCACACCGTGGCCCAGCGCACCGCCGCACGGCAGCAGGGCGTACTCGTCCAGCACCCAGGGCAGCACGGCGTACGACACCTTCAGGACGTCCAGCTCGCCACGCTCGGCCATCCCGTTGGTGACGTCGATGTCCGCGAACGTCACGTCCAGCTCGGGCGCGCCGGGCACGAGGCCGTGCGCCCAGGCGTGGAAGACGAACGTGTCGTTCGGGCACGGGGAGTACGCGATCCTCACAGGTCCTCCAGGAAGACGGTGGTGCCGAGCAGCCGGAAGGCGTTCCGCAGGGAGTCCAGCGCCTCGCCGATCCGCCAGGCGGCGCGGTCGCGCGGGCCGACGGCGTTGGAGACGGCACGGATCTCGACGGCGGGTACGCCGTGGGCGGCGGCCGCCTCGGCGACGCCGAAGCCCTCCATCGCCTCCGCGGCGGCACCGGGGTGGCGGGCGATCAGCTCGGCGGTGCGGCCGGCGGTGCCGGTGACCGTCGACAGGGTCAGTACGGGGGCGACGACGTGCCGCTGCCCGCCGACGTGGAGGGCCTCGGCGATCCGGCCGGCCAGCCCGGGCGGCGGCAGGTGGACGGAGCGGCCGAAGCCCAGCTTCTCGACGGCGAGGTACCCGTCGGGCGTGTCGGCCCCCAAATCCGCGGCGACGATCGCGTCGGAGACGACGACCGAGCCGAGGGGTGCGTGCGGGGCGAAGCCGCCGCCGATGCCCGCCGAGACGACCAGGTCGTACGCGTACGGGGCGGTGGCGAGCGCCACGGCCGTCGCGACGGCCGCGGCGGCCGGGCCGACGCCCCCCGCGACGACGTCCACGACCGCGTGGGCCGTGGGCGCGCCGGGGCCGTCCGGACCGGGCCGCCCCACCGGAGCGCCGGGCGCCGGGCGGCGCAGCCGCGTCAGGACGTGCCCCGACGGCAGGGTGCGCGGGGCGGACGCCGCGTAGCCGTGGAGGCCGGTGGCGACGGAGTCCGACTCCACCGCCACCGCCGTCACGACCAGGACCCGCAGGGTCAGGATTCCTTCTTCAGCTGGAAGTGCCAGATGCCGGTCAGCTTCTTGCCGGTGGTCTCCACGATGCTGATCTGCGCCGTGTTGGAGGTCTCACCGGTCTGGCTGGAGAGGAAGGCGCTGGCCGGGATCGACCGGTACGTCTTCTTGTAGGGCTCCTGCTCGGCCTGCTGGCCGCCGATGAACAGCGTCCAGCCGTTCTCGGCGACCTCCGGGTCGACGCCGAAACGGATCCGGTCGTCCGCCGAGACGGTGATGGTCTTCTCCGCCTTCTTGTTCAGGCAGGTCTGGATCTGCGACTCCTTGATGGCCTTGCCGTCGTTGTAGCAGGTCGCCTCGGTGTTGACCGAGTCGGACCCGACCGTCACGGTCGCGAGCGGCGTCGGCTTGTCGCAGGCGGAGAGTACGAGGAGTCCGGCGGAGACGGCACCCAGAGCGACGCCGGCCCGGCGGGCCCTACCGGAAAAGAACGCAACGGTCATGGGCCGAAGGCTATACGTCGCCCCGGGTCACGCCACGCGGGGGTGCGGCGTGCCGCGTCGCGCGGCGGCCAGCAGGCCCCGCACGGTCACCGCCACGCCCAGTGCCAGGATGCCCGCCGCGACCGACATCCCGAGGGTCCCGTTCAGCGGCAGGGCGATGCCGACCGCGCCGCCCACCACCCACGCCATCTGGAGCAGCGTCTCGGACCGGGCGAACGCCGAGGTGCGCACCACCTCCGGCACGTCCCGCTGGATCATCGCGTCCAGCGACAGCTTCGACAGCGCCTGGGACAGGCCCGCCACCGCGCCCAGCACCGCGACCGCGAGCCCGCCGAAGAACACCGCCGCCACGATCGCCGCCGCCATCGCGAGCGTCACCATCGCGGCGACGATCAGCTCCGGGGCCCGGGACCGGAGCAGCGCGCCGAGCGCCGTGCCGCACGCGTTGCCGACGCCCGCCGCCACGCCCACGATGCCGAGCGACACCGCCGCGCTCTGCCCGGACAGCGGATGCTCGCGCAGCAGGAAGGCGAGGAAGAAGATCAGGAAGCCGGACAGCACCCGGTGCGCGGCATTGGCCTGGAGGCCGTGCAGGACGGACGGGCCGACCGTCCGCAGGCTCGGCCTCCGCTCGCCGTGGGTCAGCATGTGGGCCTTGCGCTCGCCCTTGGCCGAATCCACCTTGTGGGGCATCGACAGCGCCAGCAGCGTGCCCCCGGTGAACAGCACGCACGCCCCGTACAGCGGCCACTGCGGCCCGATCTGCTGCAACCCCACCCCGACCGGCGCGGCGACGCCCGTCGCCAGCAGCCCGGCGAGGGTGACCCGGGAGTTCGCCTTCACCAGCGAGAAGCCGGGCGGCAGGAGTCTGGGGACCACGGCGCTGCGCACCACTCCGTACGCCTTCGACGCCACGAGCACGCCGAGCGCCGCCGGGTACAGCTCCAGGTCGCCGGTGGCGACCGCGCCGGACAGGGCGATCGCGAGCACCACCCGCGTCCCCATCGCGCCCGCCATCGCCGCGCGGCGCCCGTGCGGGAGGCGGTCCAGGAGCGGGCCGATCACCGGGGCGAGGAGCGTGAAGGGGGCCATGGTGATGGCCAGGTACAGCGCGACCCGGCCGCGGGCCTCGTCGGTCGGCACCGAGAAGAACACCGTGGAGGCGAGAGCGACGGTGATCATGACGTCGCCGGCGCCGTTCACGGCGTGCAGTTCGATCAGCTTGCCGAGCCCCGATTCCCCGGCCCCGTGGGCGTGCGTCGCTTTTCGGATACCGCGTGCCGTGCCGGTGAACGGCAGGTGGAGGGCACGGCCCACCCGCCGGCCCGCCCTCTGGAGCGGCCCGGCGTCGTCGGACGACCGCACGGTTGCCACCCCGTCATAGTGCCCCAGCAGCCGCTTCCGCGAACCGTGATGAGGGCTACTTGGGGCGGGCAGGTGGGCGGCGGGCTGCGGAGGGGGTAGCGTGCGTAGCGCGCCACCGGCGGAAGTTCTCGGCCGCGCGCCTCTTCGGCATCCCGCAGAATGGATGACGTGAGGTGTGCCCGAGACACGTCGGGCGCGGACGTCGATGCGGCCCGTTGGTCCGCTCCGCCCGCCGCCCGTACATCGCGAATCGGCCGGCGCATCTGTGAGACGGCGTAGGAGATGAGCGAGACCTGTGAGTGCTGCGACGACGCGAAGCCGTACTGCGCGTACCCCCGCCCCCGACCGCCTGTGCGCCGAGGCGGTGGACCTTGCGCGGGAGGCCGCCGCGGAGGTGGCGGCGCCCGGGGTGGTGGGCGAGCACACCGGTGTCGTCGCGGAGGGCGACCGGGTCGTCACGCACTTCTTCGAGTGCCGGGACCCCGGCTACCGGGGCTGGCGCTGGGCCGTGACGGTGACCCGCGCCTCGCGGGCGAAGGCCGTCACGCTCGACGAGGCGGTCCTGCTGCCCGGACCGGACGCCCTCCTCGCGCCCGAGTGGGTGCCGTGGAGCGAGCGGCTGCGCCCGGGTGACCTCGGGCCCGGCGACCTGCTGCCGACCGAGCAGGACGACCTGCGGCTGGAGCCCGGGTACACCGGCGAGGACGTGCCGCCGCCGAACTCGCCCGTGTCGGAGGAGATGGCCGAGCTCGTCGACGCCGAGGACGCCGACCTCGTCGCCCGCACCCCCTCGCGCGGCTCCATCGCGGCCGTCGCGGAGGAGCTGGGCCTGCGCCGGGCCCGCGTGCTCTCCCGGTACGGGCTGCACGTCGCGGCCGACCGCTGGGAGGAGAACTTCGGCGCGAAGACCCCGATGGCCCAGGCCGCCCCGGCGCCGTGCGTGTCGTGCGGGTTCCTGATGCCGCTGGGCGGGTCGCTGAAGCAGGCGTTCGGCGTGTGCGCCAACGAGTTCTCGCCGGCGGACGGGCGCGTCGTCTCCCTGACGTACGGCTGCGGCGGCCACTCCGAGGCGGCCGTCATGCCGAAGCCCCCGCGCCCCGCGCCGCCCGTCCTGGACTCGATGGGCGCCGACGACTTCCCCCTCCGCCCGGCCCGCGACAGCGGTTCGGTGCCGCCGGTCTCCCCGGACGCCGCCTCCGAGGACCTGGGCCACAGCTAGCCCTCCCCCTCCGGGCGGGGGCGCCCTGCGTGCGGGTGCCGCCGCCCGTGCGGGGTTGCCCACCGTCCCGGACCAGCGGCGCGGGCCCGGGACGTCGCAGGCCCCGGCACCCGGCCCGGGTGGGGGCGTCGGCCCCGCGTATGCCGCACGCGGTACCTTCGGGCCCCGTAGCAAACGCAGGGCGAGAGAGCGGAGCACGACGTGGGCGTGAGGGCGACGGCGACCGATGGGGCCGACCCGTTCGGGACCGCGCGACTGCGGCGCGGGGTGCTCGACGCCTGGGGCGCCGGGCCCGCGCGGTTCCGGGAGGACGCCAACGCGGAGGAGGACCTCGCGCTCGGCGGCTACCGCGACCGGCTGGTGGTGGAGCTCGCCCAGAACGCCGCCGACGCCGCCGCCCGCGCGGGTGTTCCGGGGCGGCTGCGGCTGACGCTGCACCCCGCCGACGCTGACGGCCCCGCCGTGCTCGCCGCCGCCAACACGGGCGCGCCCCTGGACGCCACCGGCGTCGAGTCGCTCAGCACGCTGCGGGCGTCCGCGAAGCGGGAGGGCCACGAGAGCGCGGTCGGCCGGTTCGGCGTCGGGTTCGCCGCCGTGCTGGCGGTCAGTGACGAACCGGCCGTCGTGGGCCGGCACGGCGGCGTGCGCTGGTCGCTGCGCGAGGCCCGCGAGATGGCCGCCCAGGCCGCGCAGGCCAGCCCCGGCCTCGGCGACGAGCTGCGCCGCCGCGACGGCCACGTACCGCTGTTGCGCCTCCCGCTGCCCGCCGAGGGCACCGCTCCCGAGGGCTACGACACGGTGGTGATCCTGCCGCTGCGGGACGCCGCCGCCGTGGACCTGGTGGAGCGGCTGCTCGCCGGGATCGACGACGCCCTGCTGCTGACCCTGCCGGGGCTCGCCGACGTGGTCGTGGAGACCCCGAAGGGGACGCGGACGCTCACCAGGCGCGAGCGGGACGGGTACGTCCACGTCGACGACACCGCCAGCGGCACCCGCCGCTGGCGGACCGTCAGCCACCGGGGCGCCGTCGGGCCGGAGTTGCTCAAGGACCGGCCCGTCGAGGAGCGGCTGCGGCCGCACTGGTCGGTCACCTGGGCCGTACCCGTGGACGACACGGGCGCGCCGGCCCGGCCCCGCACCGCGCCCGTCGTGCACGCCCCGACGCCCACCGACGAGCCGCTCGGCATCCCGGCCCTGCTCATCGCGTCGTTCCCGCTGGACACCACCCGCCGCCACCCGGCGCCCGGTCCGCTCACCGACTTCCTGGTCCGGCGCGCCGCCGAGGCGTACGCCGAGCTGCTGGGCGACTGGCGGCCGGTGTCGACCGGGACGATCGACCTCGTGCCGGGCCCGCTCGGCAAGGGCGTCCTCGACGGGGCGGTCCGGGGCGCCGTGCTGGAGCTGCTGCCGCGCGTGGCGTTCCTGGCGCCGGCGATCCCGCCCGGCGACGACGAGCCGCCCGCGCTGCGCCCGTTCGAGGCGGAGGTCGTCGAGGGCGCCGGCGCCGACACCGTGCGCGTCCTGGCGGAGGTCCTGCCGACGCTGCTGCCCGGCGGCCTGGAGCGCCGCGCCGAGCTGCGCGCCCTGGGCGTGGCCCGCCTCTCCCTCGGCGACGCCATCGACCGGCTGGCGAACACCGAGCGCACCCCCGCGTGGTGGCACCGGCTGTACGAGTCCCTCGCGGGCGTCGACCCCGACCGGCTGACGGGCCTGCCCGTGCCGCTCGTCGGCGGCCGTACCGCGACCGGCCCGCGCCACGTGCTGCTGCCGTTGCCGGACACGCCCACGGACCTGACGAAGCTGGGCCTGAAGGTCGCCCATCCGGACGCCGCCCACCCGATCCTGGAGAAGCTGGGCGCCCTGCCCGCCACCCCGCGCGCCGTGCTCACCACGCCGCAGGTGCGGGCGGCCGTCGCCGGGTCGCTGGACGCGGGCGAGACGTGGTACGACGGCGTCGGGGAGGAAGCCGCCCCGGACGCCGACGAGCTGGCCGAGACGGTCCTCACCCTCGTGCGTGACGCCGGTCTGGAGCCGGGCGACGAGCCGTGGCTGGGCGCCCTGGCGCTGCCCGACGAGGAGGGCGAGCTCGCCCCGGCGGGTGAACTGGTGCTGCCGGGCAGCCCGTTCGCCGCCGTCATGCGCGAGGACGAACTGGCCCTGGTGGACGCCGACCTGGCCGAGCGGTGGGGCGAGCAGCCGCTCGCCGCGTGCGGGGTGCTCGCGAACTTCGCCCTGGTACGGGCCACGGACGTCGTCCTGGACCCGGACGAACTGGAGCCCAGGGACGGGGACTTCGCCGAGCCGGACGACATCGGGCTGCTGGACGCGGTCGACGTGTGGTGCGAGGACGCGCTGGACCGGCTGCCCGAGACGCCGGTGCCGCCGGTGGCGACCGAGATCGTCGCCGTACGGGACCTGGACCTGGTCGACGACGACGCCTGGCCGCAGGCGCTGTCCCTGCTCGCCCGGCCGCCGCTGCGCGACGCGCTGACCCAGCCGGTGCGCGTCCTGCTGCCGGACGGCACGACCGAGACCGTCCGCTCGTACACCGCCTGGTGGCTGCGCGACCACCCGGTGCTCGACGGGCGCCGCCCCGCCGGGCTGCGGGCCGCCGGGGTGGACCCGCTGCTGGAGGGGTTGTACGACTCGGTCGACATCGCGACGGGCTTCCGGGACCCGCAGGTGCTGCGCGCCCTGGGCGTGCGGACCTCCGCCGTCGCGCTGCTGGACGAGCCGGGCGGCGCGGCCGAGCTGCTGGGGCGCCTCGCCGACCCGGAGCGTGAGGTGACCGGCGCGCAGCTGCACGGCCTGTACACCGCCCTCGCGGACCTCGACCCGGAGCAGGTCACCCTGCCCGACGACCTGCGCGCGGTCGTCGACGGCGAGGTGCGGGTGGTGGACGCGGCCGACGCGCTGGTCGCCGACGCGCCCGACCTGCTGCCGCTCGCCGGGGGCCGCGCGCTGCTGCCGGTGGCCCCGGCACGGGCGGCCGAGCTGGCGGAGCTGTTGCAGGTGCGGCGGCTGAGCGAGGAGGTCGAGGCGGAGGTCACCACGGCCGGCGAGGAGCACGAGGTACCGGAGTCGGTGCACGCCCTGCTCGGTCCGGGCACGCCCGAGACGTACGTCGAGCACGAGGAGCTGCGCGCGGGCGGCGTCGAACTGGACTGGCGCCACGCCCCGGACGGCACGGTCCACGCGGCCACCCTGGAGGGCGTCGCGGCGGGCCTGGCGTGGGCGGCGGGCCAGTGGCCGCGCCGTTTCGAGGTGGCGGCGCTGCTGGAGGACCCGTCGCGTACCGCCGAGCTGGCCCGCGACCGCTGGTTCGACTAGAGCGCGGGCACGAGGGGGCGGGGGCGATGTGGGACGGCGTGGAGCTGTGGCTCCGCAGGGCCGGTAAGCCCTTGCTGATAGGCCTGTTCGTGATGGCGCTGGCCGTGGCCCGTGAGCGCTGGTGGCTGCCACTGCGCGCCCTGGTCCTGCTGGCCGGGGCGGCCGGGGTGGTGGCGTGCGGCGTCGAGACGTGGAAGCTGATCCGCAGCCGGGAGACCACCGGAGTGGCCCTGGACCGGCTGGAGGCGGAGGAGCACGGGCTGCCGGCCGGTGGAAGCGGTCGCTGAGGGCGGCCGTTGACGGCGGCTCGCAGCGGTGCCGGTCACGCGGCCGGCCCCGGACCCGCAGCCACCCCGGTCACGCGGGGAACCGGCGGTCCACCAGCCGCCAGGCCGCCTCCACCAGGGCCGCGCCGGCCGCCGCGATGCCCACGGCCAGCCACGGCATCGTCGTGCCCACCAGCCGCAGCGCGAAGAAGCCCTGGAGCCAGGGCACGACGAGGACCAGCAGGAACGCCCCGCCCATGGCCGCGACCAGTGCGATCCGCCACCACGTGTAGGGGCGGGCGACGATCGCCAGCACCCACATCGACACCAGGAACAGCGTGAGCGTCGCCGCGCTGGTCTCGGCGCTCAGGGCGTCGGGCCCGCTGTAGTGGGCGCGGGCGAGCAGGTACGTCGTGAAGGTCGCCACCGCCGCGACGAGCCCGCCCGGGATCGCGTACCGCATCACCCGGCGGACGAAGTGGGGCTTCGCCCGCTCGGTGTTGGGCGCCAGCGCCAGGAAGAAGGCGGGCGCGCCGATGGTGAGGGTGGACAGCAGCGTGAGGTGGCGGGGCAGGAAGGGGTACTCGATACCGCTGCACACCACCAGGATCGCGAGCAGCACCGAGTAGACCGTCTTGGTGAGGAAGAGCGTGGCGACGCGGGTGATGTTGCCGATCACCCGGCGCCCTTCGGCGACGACGGCGGGCAGGGTGGAGAAGCTGTTGTTCAGCAGGACGATCTGCGCCACCGCCTTCGTCGCCTCCGAGCCGGACCCCATGCTGACGCCGATGTCGGCGTCCTTCAGCGCCAGTACGTCGTTGACGCCGTCGCCCGTCATGGCGACCGTGTGCCCGCCGGACTGGAGCGCTCCGACCATGGTCCGTTTCTGCTGCGGGGTGACCCGCCCGAAGACGGCGCCCTCGTCGAGGGCCTTGGACATCTCGTCCCGTTCGGCGGGCAGGCGGCGGGCGTCGACGGTGTGCGCGGCGCCGGGCAGTCCCAGCTTGCCGGCGACGGCGCCGACCGAGACGGCGTTGTCGCCGGAGATGACCTTGGCGGCGACGTCCTGGTCGGCGAAGTAGGCGAGGGTGGCGGCGGCGTCGGGGCGCAGTCGCTGTTCCAGGACGACGAGCGCGGCGGCGCGCGCGCCGGCGGTGACGTCCGGGTCGTCCAGCTCGCCGGTGACCTCGGCGAGGAGCAGGACGCGCAGTCCCTGCTGGTTGAGGTCGTCGATGTCGTCGAGGACGGGGTCGTCGTCGGGGAGGAGGACGTCGGGCGCGCCGAGGAGCCAGGTGCTGGTCCGGCCGCCACCCTCGCTGAAGGTGGCGCCGCTGTACTTGCGGGCGGAGGAGAACGGCAGCGCCTGGATGCACCGCCAGTGCTCGTCGTCGGGGTAGGCGTCGATGATCGCCTGGAGGGAGGCGTTCGGGCGGGGGTCGGACTCCCCGAGGGCGCCGAGGACCGTGCGGACGTAACCCTCGTCGGAGCCGTTCAGGGTGCGCAGCCCGGTGACGTCCATGCCGCCCTCGGTGAGGGTGCCGGTCTTGTCGAGGCACACGACGTCGACGCGGGCGAGCCCCTCGATGGCGGGCAGCTCCTGCACGAGGCACTGCTTGCGGCCGAGCCGGATGACGCCGATCGCGAAGGCGACGGAGGTGAGGAGGACCAGGCCCTCGGGGATCATCGGCACGATGCCGCCGACGGTCCGGGCGACGGAGTCCTTGAAGGCGGCGTCCTTGACGAAGAGCTGGCTGATGATGAGCCCGATCGCGGTCGGCACCATCATCCACGTGACGTACTTGAGGATCGTGGAGATGCCGCTGCGCAGCTCGGAGCGGACGAGTGTGAAGCGGGACGCCTCCTCGGCGAGCTGCGCCGCGTACGCCTCGCGGCCGACCTTGGTGGCGGTGAACGCGCCGCCGCCGGCGACGACGAAGCTGCCGGACATGACCTGGTCGCCGCGCTTCTTCACGACGGGGTCGGACTCGCCGGTGAGCAGCGACTCGTCGACCTCCAGGTTGTCGGCCTCGGCGACCTCGCCGTCGACGACGACCTTGTCGCCCGGCCCGAGCTCGATGCAGTCGCCGAGGACGATCTCCGACATGTGGACCTCGGCGGGCCGCCCGTCGCGCCGGACGGTGGGTTTGGTCTCCCCGATGACGGCGAGGGAGTCGAGGGTCTTCTTGGCGCGCAGCTCCTGGACGATGCCGATGCCGGTGTTGGCGATGATGACGAACCCGAAGAGGCCGTCCTGGATCGGCGCGACGATCAGCATGATCACCCACAGGACGCCGATGATCGCGTTGAAGCGGGTGAAGACGTTGCCGCGGACGATGTCGGTGGTGGAGCGGGAGCTGCGGACGGGTACGTCGTTGACCTCGCCCCGCGCGACCCGCTCGGCCACCTGGGCGGACGTCAGTCCGGTGGGCCGGTGGTGGACGGGTGGCCGGCGCGGGTGGACGGGGTCGAGTTCGGACCCGGCGTCGATGGTGGGCCCGCCGGGTTCGGAGCCGTCGGTGTGGACCTTTGCCCGGTGCGTCATGTTTTCGACGGTACGACCGTCCTCGCGCCCGCACACCGCGAGCGGCGGGAAGATCCGTCCCCGGTACGGCGGGAAGGGTCCCGCGGCCGTACGTCAGGCGGTGTCGCCGTGCGGCGGGCGGGCCGTCGCCGCCCGCTTGAGGGCCGCGTCGCGCCGGCGGACGTACCAGATGCCGATCAGGCCGAGTCCGCCACCGGCGAGGCAGGTCCACACCCACCAGGTGAGGTCGCGGTCGGCGAACCAGGCGTAGAAGGGGACCTGCGCCAGGAAGAGGACGAACCAGATGACCGTGCCGCCGGTGATGGTGGCGACGACGGGCCCCTCCAGGGGCTCGGGTGCCTCGTGCTTGGGGGTCCACTTCGCCATGCGCCCAGTGTAGGCGGGGCTTCCGGGGCGGCTCGGTGGCCGTGCGCGGGACCGGTCTACGCGCGGAGATACCGATCTTCGCATGATGCGTTCATACTGAAACAGCTTGTGTCTGACCGGGTTTCTTAGTGTGAATGACCAAAAACAACCGGTCGGGACCCCATCCCCGCCCCCGCACCCTGAGGTTTCGCATGCCCTCCTCGGCCACCACGCTGACGGACGCCGGCGACCGGCCGCCGTCCCCCGGGCAGCCGGTCAACGGCCGTCTGGACCGCTTCTTCAAGATCTCGGAGCGTGGCTCCACGGTCGCCCGTGAGGTACGCGGCGGCTTCGCGACCTTCTTCGCGATGGCCTACATCATCGTGCTGAACCCGATCATCCTCGGCAGCGCGAAGGACATGTACGGTCACCAGCTCGACGGTGGCCAGCTCGTCACCGCCACCGTGGTGACCGCCGCGTTCTCGACGCTGCTGATGGGCGTCATCGGCAACGTGCCGATCGCCCTGGCGGCCGGACTCGGCGTCAACACGGTCGTCGCCCTCCAGCTCGCGCCGCGCATGTCGTGGCCGGACGCCATGGGCATGGTCGTGCTGGCCGGCGTCGTGGTGATGCTGCTGGTGGCGACGGGCCTGCGCGAGCGGGTGATGAACGCCGTGCCCACCGGGCTGCGCAAGGGCATCGCCATCGGTATCGGCCTGTTCATCATGCTGATCGGCCTCGTCGACTCCGGCTTCGTCTCCCGCATCCCGGACGCCGCCCACACCACCGTCCCGCTCCAGCTGGGCGCCGGGGGACATCTCGCCGGCTGGCCCGTCCTGGTCTTCGCGCTGGGTGCGCTGCTCACGCTGGCGCTGATCATCCGCAAGGTGCCGGGCGCGATCCTCATCTCGATCGTCGTCATGACGATCGTCGCCATGGTCGTCAACGCCGTCGCGACGATCCCCTCCTGGGGCCTGACCACGCCGGAGTGGCCCGGCAACCCGGTCGCGTCCCCCGACTTCGGGCTCGTCGGGAAGGTCAGCCTGTTCGGCGGCTTCGAGAAGGTCGGCCTGCTGACCGGCTGCCTGTTCGTGTTCACCGTGCTGCTGTCCTGCTTCTTCGACGCTATGGGCACGATCCTGGGCGTCGGCGACGAGGCCAAGCTGATGGACAAGGACGGCAACTTCCCGGGCATCAACAAGGTGCTCCTGGTGGACGGCCTGGCCGTCGCCTCCGGCGGTGCCACGTCCTCCTCGGCCACCACCTGCTTCGTGGAGTCCACGGCGGGCGTCGGCGAGGGCGCGCGCACCGGCCTGGCGTCCGTCGTCACGGGCGCGCTGTTCTCGGTGGCGCTGTTCCTCACGCCGCTCGCCACGATGGTCCCCTCCCAGGCGGCCACCCCTGCGCTGCTGGCGGTCGGCTTCCTCATCCTGGCCGGGTCGGTGAAGGACATCGACTGGAGCGACTTCACGATCGCGGTGCCGGCGTTCCTGGCGATGGTGATGATGCCGTTCACGTACTCGATCACCAACGGCATCGGCATCGGCTTCATCGCCTTCAGCGTGCTGCGTCTGGCGGCCGGGCGCGGTCGCGAGGTCCCGGTGGCGATGTACGTCGTCTCGGCGGTCTTCGCCTTCTACTACGCCATGCCGGCGCTCGGCCTCACGTAACCGCCACCGCCCCCGCTTCCCGGTCGGCCCGGCCCGTGTCCCCACGGTCCGGGCCGCCGCGTTCCCCCTCCCGCGTGGGGGTCGTGCCCGGCGCCGGGCCTCAGGTGGGGCGGGGGCCGTAGAAGCGGTCGGTGCGGTCGACCGCCGCTTCGAGGCGCTCGTCGAAGTCGTCGCGGACGAGCGTCCGGACCACGTAGTCCTGGACGCTCATCCCGCTGCGGGCGGCACGGCGCCGGACCCGGTCGAGCAGCTCTCCGTCCATCCGCAGGCTGAGCACGGTCGATCCCATGGCGCCCAGACTCGCCGCCCCGCCGCGCCGCCCGCGTCGCTTTCCGGCCCGCTCTCACTCGTACGGGTGACCCCCACCACTCCGTGACCACCGAGTAGTATTTAGCCAGGGTAATGAGTTACGCTAAATACATGCCTGCCCTCTCCCACGGCGACCCCGCAGACGAAGCCGCCGTGAACGCCCTGCGCTCGGCCGTCATGCGGCTGGGCCGACGCCTGAAGCACCAGCGCGTCGACGAATCGCTGAGCCCCACCGAGATGTCGGTGCTCGGCACCCTCGCCCGCTGCGGTTCCGCCACCCCCGGTGAGCTGGCCCGCAAGGAGCATGTGCAGCCGCCGTCGATGACGCGCATCGTGGCACTGCTGGAGGCCAAGGGACTGGTCCGGCTGGAGCCGCACCCCGAGGACCGCCGGCAGAAGGTCGTCAGCCAGACCGAGACGGCCGAGGCCATGCTCGAGGAGTCCCGCCGCAAGCGGAACGCCTGGCTCGCCGGCCTCGCCGAAGGTTTGGACGAGGACGAGTGGGCAAAGCTGCGCGATGCCGCACCCGTGCTGGAGAAGCTCGCAGATCTGTAAACAGTCACAGCAAGGAGGCGAACGCTTTTGAGTTCGGGACCCGGAGCACTCTCCGCACCCGCACACAACCCCGACAACGACACCACCACCCGCACCGGGACCTTCTCCTCGCTCAAGGTCCGCAATTACCGGCTGTTCTTCACCGGCGCCATCGTCTCCAACACCGGTACGTGGATGGCCCGCATCACCCAGGACTGGCTCGTCCTCAGCCTCACGGGCTCCGCCGCCGCCGTCGGCATCACGACGGCGCTGCAGTTCCTGCCGATGCTGCTCTTCGGCCTGTACGGCGGCGTCATCGCCGACCGCTACCCCAAGCGCAACCTGCTGATGCTCAGCCAGGGAGCCCTCGGCCTGTGCGGTCTCGCCCTGGCCGTCCTCACCCTCTCCGGGCACGTGCAGGTCTGGCACGTCTACCTGATCGCGTTCCTGCTCGGCCTGGTGACGGTCATCGACAACCCGGCCCGCCAGTCGTTCTACTCCGAGCTGGTCGGCCCCGCCCACGTCCGCAACGCCGTCAGCCTGAACTCGGCGAACTTCCAGTCGGCCCGCCTCGTCGGCCCCGCCGTCGCGGGCGCGCTGATCGCGTCGGTCGGCAGCGGCTACGCCTTCCTGGTCAACGGCCTGTCCTTCCTCGCCCCGCTCGCCTCGCTGATGCTCATGCGCACCGGCGAGCTGCACCAGGTGGAGCGGGCGCCGCGCGGCAAGGGCCAGCTGCGCGAAGGGCTGCGGTACGTCGCCGGGCGCCCCGAGCTGATCTGGCCGATCACGCTCGTCGGCTTCGTCGGCACCTTCGGCTTCAACTTCCCGATCTGGCTGACCGCCTTCTCCGACGACGTCTTCCACGCCGGGGCGGGCACGTACGGCTTCCTCAACACCCTGATGGCCGTCGGCTCCCTCATCGGCGCCCTGCTCGCCGCCCGGCGCGGTACCTCACGGCTGCGGCTGCTGGTCGGCGGCGCGGTCGCCTTCGGCGTACTGGAGATCGCGGCGGCCCTGTCGCCGTCGTTCTGGCTCTTCGCGCTGCTGCTGGTCCCGATCGGCATGTTCGGCCTGACCGTCAACGTCACCGCCAACTCCTCGGTCCAGCTCGCCACCGAC
This sequence comes from Streptomyces sp. NPDC045701, assembly GCF_056432045.1. Classification (NCBI taxonomy): domain Bacteria; kingdom Bacillati; phylum Actinomycetota; class Actinomycetes; order Kitasatosporales; family Streptomycetaceae; genus Streptomyces; species Streptomyces sp. NPDC045701. The sequence continues at coordinate 54,166 of NZ_JBWKJV010000020.1, forward strand.
CCCGTCATGCGCGGCCGGGTGATGAGCCTCTACATGATGGTGTTCGTCGGCGGTACACCGGTCGGCGCGCCCCTGCTGGGCTGGATCACCGACACGTACGGCGCCCGCGCCGGCTTCGCCGCCGGTGGTGCCGTCTCGCTGGCCGCCGCCGTGGTGATCGGCCTGGTGCTGGCCCGGCTGGGCGGGCTGCGGGTGAAGGTCGAGATGCACGGCCGCCACCCGCACGTGCGGTTCGTGCCCCGCGAGCAGCTGGCCACGGCCGCCCAGGACGTGCCCTTCGCGACGGAGAGGGGCCCCGCCCGTACCGGGCCGGGCCCCTCCGTCACACCCGCCGCTCCAGCACCTGCCCCGGCCAGTCGCCGACCGTGAAGGTCTCCGTCGGCGTGAAGCCGTTGCGCACGTAGTAGTCCACGAGCCGCCCCCCGCTGCCCGCGAAGCAGTCCACCCGCAGCAGCGAGACGCCCTGCCGACGGGTCTCCTCGGCCGCGTGCGCCAGCAGCGCGCTGCCCACGCCCCGCCCGTGGAACCGGCTGTCGGTGGCCAGGAAGCGCACGTACTGCTCCGGCTCGCCGGCGGGGGCCACGTCGGGCCCGGGGAACGGCGTCAGCGTGAGCGTCCCGGCCGGTACGCCGCCGATCTCGGCGATCCACGGCGAACCCTCCGTGACCGTCTCCCGCACCCGTCGCACGGCCCGGGGCTTCGACGACCACGGCTCGGTGCCCCACTGGGCGGTGATGCCGCGCGCGTTCAGCCAGACGACCGCGCTGTCCAGCATGCCGAGTATCGCGGGGACGTCCTCCGCCGTGCCCTTCCTGATCTCCACCGTGTCCATCGGCCGAGGATACGGGGCGGGTGGATCATGCCAGACTCGCGGTATGAGGCTTTTCGCCGCCGTACTGCCGAGCCGTGCGGCCGTGACGAACTCGGCGCCGAGGTGGACCTGCTGCGCGCCCTGCCGGGCGCCGGCGACCTGCGCTGGACGGGCCGTGCGGCCTGGCACTTCACGTTGGCGTTCATGGGCGAGGTGGACGACGCGCTGGTGCCGGAGCTGAGCGCCCGGCTCGCCCGCGCCGCGCACCGCACCGGCCCCTTCCCGCTGCGCCTGCGCGGCGGCGGCCGGTTCGGCCGGCGCGTGCTGTGGGCGGGCGCGGCGGGCGGGCTGGACGAGCTGCGGCTCCTCGCCGACCGCGCGGACGCCGCCGCCCGCCGCTCCGGCGTCCCGATGGACGAGCACCGCCGGTACCGGGCCCACCTGACGGTGGCCCGCAGCCGTACGGACGCCACGGACCTGCGCCCCTTCGTCGAGCGGCTGCGGGACTTCGAGGGCAGCCGCTGGGACGTGGCCGAGCTCGCGCTCGTCCACAGCGACCTGCCCGGCGGAGGCGCCGCGGGCCGGGTACCGCGCTACGAGACGGTCGGGTCCTGGCCGCTGGAAGGGGCCAGCTAACCTCGGAGCGTGGACCCGAAGACCCGTAACCGGATCATGGCCGGTGTGCTCGTGCTGATGTTCGTGATCGTCGCCGTGGCGGCCGCGCTCGGCTGACCCCGGGCGCGGCCGTCCGGTGACGCCGGGTCACCAGGCGAAGGCCTCCGGGGACGGACCCGTGCCCGGGAAGATCGCGTCCAGTTCCTTCAGGACATCGTCCGACAGCTCCAGCTCCACCGCCCGCAGCGCGGAGTCGAGCTGCTCGGCGGTGCGCGGCCCGACGATCGGCCCCGTCACCCCCGGCCGGGTGAGCAGCCAGGCCAGCGCCACCTCGCCCGGCTCCAGCCCGTGCTTGTCCAGCAGGTCCTCGTACGCCTGGATCTGGAGGCGTACGTCGGTGTCGGCGAGCGCGTCCGCCGAACGGCCGCTGGTGCGGCGCCCGCCCGTGGCCTCCTTCTTGATCACCCCGCCGAGGAGTCCGCCGTGCAGCGGCGACCAGGGGATGACCCCCAGGCCGTAGTCCCGCGCGGCGGGGATGACCTCCATCTCGGCGCGGCGCTCGGCGAGGTTGTACAGGCACTGCTCGCTGACGAGTCCGACCATGCCGCGCCGGGCGGCGGTCTCGTTCGCCTGGGCGATCTTGTAGCCGGGGAAGTTCGACGAGCCCGCGTAGAGGATCTTGCCCTGCTGGATCAGGACGTCGATGGCCTGCCAGATCTCCTCGAACGGCGTGTGCCGGTCGATGTGGTGGAACTGGTAGAGGTCGATGTAGTCGGTGTTCAGCCGCTTGAGGCTGGCCTCGACGGCCCGCCGGATGTTCACGGCGGAGAGCTTGTCGTGGTTGGGCCAGACCGGCCCTTCGGCCGCCATGTTCCCGTACACCTTGGTGGCGAGCACGACCTTGTCCCGGTCGCCGCCCCGGGCGAACCAGGAGCCGATGATCTCCTCGGTACGACCCTTGTTCTCACCCCAGCCGTACACGTTGGCGGTGTCGAAGAAGTTGATGCCCGCGTCGATGGCGGCGTTCATGATGGCGTGACTGCCGGCTTCGTCGGTCTGCGGCCCGAAGTTCATCGTGCCGAGGACGAGTCGGCTGACCTTGAGTCCGGTGCGTCCGAGCTGCGTGTACTTCATGGTCGTACAGCCAACGCCTTGGAGCGCGCTCGAAGCAAGGGGGCGCCGGGCACGGCGCGGGCGGTCGCGTGTCGGTCGCGGGGGTAGCCGGAGGTGCCGAGGGCTGGGCGGTCACGCCCCGCCCAGCCACCCCGCCGCGTCGAGCCGGAAGGCGTCGGCCGGGACGACGGTCCGCAGCGCGGCCTCCATGTCCCGGACGCGGTCGGCCCCGAGGGTGTGCGCCCAGTCCGCCCGCAGTTCGTCGAAGATCGCGGCCGATCGGGCCAGGGCGTCCAGGCCGCGCGGGGTGAGGCGGACCAGCTTGCGGCGGGCGTCGGCGGGGTCGTCGGCGCGCTCGGCGTACCCGAGGGCCACGAGCCGGTCGACGGTCTTGCCGGCCGCCTGCTTGGACACGCCGAGCCGCCGTCCCACCTCGCTGGCGGTCGCGCCACCGACCCCGACGGCCTGCATGGCGAACCCGTGCGCGGGGCGCACGTCCGGGTGGCCCTGGCGGGCGAGTTCGGTGTGCAGCCGGTCGATCAGGGTGCGGAAGCCCGCGAAGAGGAGCAGCGGCAGCTCGTGGCCCCGGCCGTCACCCTTGCCCAGATCGACAACCTGGTTTACCTTTTTGTCGTCAACCATGTTGTCCATCTTAGGAGCGGCCGTGTTCACCGACCACACCCTGGAGACCGCCCCGCCGGCCGCCCGTCCGGTGATGGAGGCCGTCGCCCACCGCATGGGCGGCCACGTCCCGCCGGCCGTCGCCCGCATGGCGGCCTCACCGGAACTGCTGGAGGGCTTCATGACCCTGACCGCCATGTTCGACCGCACCACCCTGGACCCGGTCGCCCGTGAGACGGTCGTCATGACGGTCGCCACCCGCAACGGCTGCCAGGTCTGCCTCGACCTCCACACCCGCAAGCTCCGAGCCCTGGGCGCGGACCCCGCCGTCGTCGCCGCCCTCCGCGACGGGAGCCCGCTGCCCGACGAACGCCTCGACGCCGTACGGCGGTTCGTCGACGTCGTGTACGCCACGGCGGGCGCGGTCCCCGACGGCGACCTCCGCGCCTTCCTCGCCCACGGCTACACGGAACGCAACGCCCTGGAGGTCGTCATGGGCATCGGCGCGTACACCATGTCGACGTTCGCCAACCGCCTCACGCGGGCGTGACCGCCGCGACGTTGTCGGCCATGCGGCGCAGCACCTTCAGCGCGGCGACGTACTCGTCGTCGGTGACGCCGTCGTGGAGCTGTGCCCGGATGCCGGTGACCAGCTCCTTGATCCGGGCCTTGGCGGCGCGGCCCTCGCCGGTGAGGTGGAGGCGCTCGTCTTCGTCGACGCGCAGCCAGCCCCGGTGGAGCAGGTGGTCGACGGCGCGGGAGGCGTCGTGCGGGGTGTCGGCCACGTCGGCGAGCGCGGCGGCGACCACCTCGCGGGTGACGTGGCCGCCGGCGTCCACCCGGTTGATCGTCCACCACATGGGCTGGGTGACGTCCACGCGGGCCATGGCGTCGCGGATGTGACGGGTGACGGCCCGGTGGACGACGCCGCTCCAGTAGCCGATGGGCTGCGAGGCGAGCTCGGCGTCGGTGGCCGCGGGGTTGGCGGGGTTCACGGGGGTGGGGACAGTCGGTGTCGTCGTCATGGGGTCGACCGTAGGACCTCGACCGCGATTGAGGTCAACGTTCTCAGGGTGGTTGTCGGCCGGTGGGTGGAGATCGCCGTACGTCCGGCGGCCGACCCCGTTCAGGCTGTGGGGGGACGCCCGGGGCGGGTCCCGCTGCCTAGCCTCGGCGGTATGAATCATCTGCCTCGCGGCGCTGCCGCTTTACTCGGCCTGTCTCTCGCCCTGCTCGGTACGGGCGTCGCCTCCGCCGCCCCGGCCACGCCGGTGGCCCCGGCCGCCGCCGAGGCGGCGCGCGTACGCCCGCAACTCCCGGTGCCCACCGGGGCGTACGCCGTCGGACGTGACACCCTGCACCTCGTCGACACCAGCCGGCCCGACCCATGGGTCCCCGAGGCGGGGGCGCGGGAGCTGATGGTGTCGATGTACTACCCGGCCCGGCCCGGCGGTGGCCGGACGGCCCCGTACATGACCAGGGGCGAGGCCCAGGCCTTCATCGACGACCGCGAACTGACCGACGTCGTGTCCGCCGCGACGCTCAGCGGTACCCGCACCCACGCCCGTCCGGCCGCCGCGCCCGTGCGCGGGACGTTCCCGCTCGTGGTGCTGTCACCCGGGTTCACCGTCAACCGCTCCACGCTGACCCTGCTCGCCGAGGAGCTGGCGAGCCAGGGGTACGTCGTCGCCGCCGTCGACCACGCCTACGAGACGGTCGGCACCGCCTTCCCCGGCGGGCGGCTCCTCACCTGCGTCGCCTGCGACAAGATCAAGCCGGGCGGGTACGGGGTGGTGCCCCAGGGCCGGGCGCAAGACGTGTCCTTCCTCCTCGACCGGCTCCTCGCCGGCAAGCACCCCGCCTGGCGGCACGCCCGCATGATCGACCGCGAGCGGATCGGCATGGCGGGGCACTCCATCGGCGGCGCCTCCGCGATGTCCACCATGGTGCGCGATCCGCGTGTCCTCGCCGGGGCCGACATGGACGGGTCCTTCATGGAGCCGGTACCGGCCCAGGGCCTGGACGGGCGCCCGTTCATGATGCTCGGCACCGGCGACGACGACCGCTCCTGGGTCCGCGACTGGCCCCTGCTCGACGGCTGGAAGCGCTGGATCAACGTCACCGGCTCCGGCCACTTCACCTTCACCGACACCCCGGTCCTCGCCGACCAACTGGGCCTCCTGTCCCCGGACGAGCCCCTGTCGGGCAAGCGGTCGCAGGAGATCACGCGCGCTTACGTGGCGGCCTTCTTCGACCTGCACCTGAAGGGCGTCGACCGGAAGCTACTGGACGGCCCGACCGCCGAGCACCCGGAGGTGGTCTTCCACAAGGAAGGCTGACCGAGCGGAATCCCTTGTTCCGCGCCTCGCTCCGACGCCGACCGTTGAGCCTGCTCAGGGAGCCCCACGCGAGCGAGCCCGACGAGGTGGCGGATCCCCAGAAATCGACGCTTCGGCCTCGGTCCTGATCAGCGACGTCACGGACGACAGGGAGAGGTGCCTCTACCCGTATCGGGTCCGAGGCACCTCTCCTGGCACAAGGGCTGTTTCACCGGCCTCTTCGCTTCACACTGATGCGCCTGGCTCGCCGACCGGCACGGGCACCAAGTAGATGCGCTGACACGCCGATACCGAAGAGGCAAAGGGCCGTGGCAACGGCGAGCGCTGAAGAGGCCTCGTGCAGGGGCCAGGTCCATGCAAATGGACGCCCGGTCGGCGCTAGCCCGACAAGCGCGCAGACCACCGGCACGGTCGCTACGGAAAGGGGTCCGTATCCGGGGCCGGCGAGCCGCTGGACGACAAGGCCGACTCCCAGATACCCCGCCAGGTTCCTGGCTACAGCGAAGGCCATGGGGAAGTCGATCAGGTAGTTCTCGGCGCCGGCGAGTACCGCCGCGGCGATACACGCCGCAAGGAGCATGCCAGCCCGGTATCGCTGCACCGGTCTGACGGCGATCGTCTGGTAAGCCTCCGGCACCTGGTTCACCGCGTGGAGCACGATGGCCGCGGGGATCACGGGGAGCACCAGCGGAATGGGGATGCCGTTGGCGACTCCAGAGAACAGCGACGGGATGGGAAGTGCCGACCCCGCGAGCAACGGGGCCAGGAGCATCGTCCCGACGAGAGTCGCCGCGCAGAGGAGTGCCAGGTGGGCGCGAAGCCACCACTTCACGAGGCATCCGCTCGTGGTGCCGTGTATGAGCCTGGAGCGAGGTCGGGTTCGACCGAGCAGTCACGTACCGCTCGCATGTTGCGTTCGTACCAACGATGTTGCGTATCGACCGGCAGTTGTCTGACCTGCTGGGAGAGTGCTACGGCCTGAGGGGACCAGCGGCTACGCAGGTCCGGTTCGGGCACGCCTCCGGTGAGAGCCAGCCAGGCGTAGATGACCGTGGCGGCCTCGCCCCCCGGGTACTTCGCTCCCGGCGAGAGGGCGCACGCAGGTGGTTCAGAAGGCAAGGGGCTGGTTGCAACGTTCGAAAGGACACTTGACTCGGACGGCCGGACTTCGCCGAACTCGATCTGCGACGCCGGTGTCACGTTCACGGTCTTCAGCCGTAGGCTGGCTTGTTGTGCCCAGCGGGCGATCTCCTCCTGTCGGCTGGACTGCTCGGGCCACAGGCAGACTGCGGGAGCAGTTCCAGTGCACTCGCGCAGTGCGGTGTCACGGGGCTCGTCGCCGTCGAAGTCCAGCGGGATCGCCAGGGTGAGGCTGACGGCCAGGGCGATTCCGAAAGTGCCGAAGGAAGCCAGAATGCGTCGAGATCTCTGCCGGAAGGTGGCAGTGAGTACGGCGGCAGCGATGATGCCGACGGCCAGCGTGACGGTGGCAGCCATGCTACGGGTCGAGGGGGCCGCGTCCAGGCCGCAGCACTCGATGAACCCCTGACCGTTAAGGTGCCGCAGCCAGGCCATGGAACCGAGTGCCGCGGGCCAGAATCCCCACACATAGCCGAAAAGCAACATGCACGCAGCTCCGAGGGTCCGCGGCATGCGGGCGCCGGCCAGCCAACCCAACGCCATGTGCGACAACACCACGACGTAGGCAGTGCCCAAGATGCCGAGACTCGGAAACCCTTGGCTCGGCGGCACGGCTACGGCATGGACTGCCAGCGAGGCGATAATTCCCGCCAGGCCGAGCACGGCCACGGGAAGCAGGTGCGGTCCCGCGATGGCAAGAAGGCCGCGCGCCGGTGCGAGGGCGAGGACGTCACCCTGCCGAAGTCGAGCGGATTCCCAGGCGGCAGCTGCCCCGCAGGCGGCGTTGACAAAGCCGAGTACCAAGGTGGACTGAGCGCTGACAGAAGTCCAGGAGGCGATTACGGAGTCCGTGTTCTGCGCTCCGATCCACACCAACACAGGTATCAGGACTATGGCGAGCCAAGGAGCGGGGCTGGTGCGGAGCAGGGTGACGACGCGCATATCGGTCACGCCTCCCCGCGCACGAGGCTGCGGTATGCGACCTCGGCACGTCGATCCGCCGGGGTGGAGGCCGGCGCCGTGGTGAAGAACGCGGGGACGCTGCCCTGGAAGACCGGGCTTCCTTGGTCGAAAACCACCACGGTGTCGTAGATATCAGCGAGATCTTCGGTCTGGTGAGTGGAGACGATGAAGTGCATCGATTCGGCGAGTTCGGCCAGCAGGTCGCGGAAGACACCGCGCTGCACCGGATCGAGGCCGGCGGTGGGCTCGTCCAACAGAACAACCTCCGCGCTGTGCACGAGGGTTTGAGCGATGCCCAGGCGCCGGAGCTGACCACCGGACAGTTCGTGACTTCCGCGGTGTCCGAGGTCGGCAAGGCGTACTCGTTCCAGTGCCCGCGCTGAACGGTCCCATGCCTCACTCCGGGACAGACCCTTCAGCCATCCCACGTAAGCCGCCTGTTCACGGACGGTCAAGGACGGAATGGGATGGACTTGTTGTGGGAGCCATCCCACTCGCTGCCGGTACTGACGTCGGGATCTCCCACGAGTGCCGTCCAGTCGCCCCAGGAGAACACTCCCCGAAGCTGGAACCAGCGATGTAGCGCCAATGGACAACAGGGTCGACTTTCCCGCCCCGTTAGGCCCTAGAAGGACTGTGCAACCTGGAGGGAACTGCATGGTCAAGGAATCCAGCACAGGTGAACCCGCTCGATAGGAGAACGAGCAGGCCATGTATTGCAGCGGCACGTGAGACCCCGAAGTGGACGGTGGAGAAACGGAGCCGGTGCGACCGGGCCGACGTCACGACTCCGGCCGCACCCACGCGTCAGTAGGCGACGACGACCTGGTTAACAGTCAGCGCAGCAAATGCGGTCGCCTCACCGTTGAGGTTCGAGTAGGTGAAATAGTACTTGCCTGCTGCCTTGTCGCCGTAGTAGACGGTATTGCAGGCGTTGTTTGCGCGGCCGACAACAGGGTCCGGCAGCCAGTCACGGTCCTGCTTCAACTGCAGGCCGGCGTAACGAAAAGTGCCGGCGGACACGGAGCAGCCGGAGAACCTGATATAGGTGGAAACACTATCTCTGTTGTTGTCGTTCCAACGGCTCGACTCCTTGCCCGTCAACCAGCCGCCGATGGAACTGCTCCAGTATCCCTCGGCATAGGCGGGTGCGGCGCCAAGGCTGACCGCTGCCACCGCCCCCATCGCAGCGGCAGTTATTTTCCGCGACTTACCCACAGTCCCCCCTCGCAGCGCGCCCCGGAAACCCGATGAGGTTTTCATAGGTCTGGGGGCGCGTGTCTGACGTTCAAGCGTGCTTCGTGAGTCCACTCTGTATAAAGAAGGCGGATGGTCGGGTCCGACTTCGATAGACTCGTCAAACCGTAGGGTCGTAAGACCGGCCTGAACAGATGTTCATCGTTATCGGCCAACTTTTCCTCAAGCTTGACCGATAAGGCATGGGCTGGTTCGGATGGGCGGTCCCGCACGACCAGTGCGAGATCCGCTGGCAGACATCTCTGGCGGGCCTCCGGCTTGTCAGCCAGCCTGGCCGAAGTGCCGGGAGGGCCCGTCCGATACGAAGGCCGACCAGGCGGCGGGGGAGAGGGTCAGGGCGGGGCGGGTCACGTCCTTGGAGTCACGGACGTGGACGATGTGGGGGCAGGTGGCCACCTCGACGCAGTTGCCGCCCTGGTCGCCGCTGTAGCTGGACTTCGTCCAGGCGAAGGCGATCTCGACGCAGGCGCCCTGCTGGTCACCGCTGTAGCTGCTCTTGAACCAGTTGAGGTCGCTTCTCATAGCTCTTGGGCCACCTGTTCGACGAGTTCGGCGGAGTCTTCCGGAGTGAGGGCCTGTGCCCGCAGAATGCCATAGCGCGCGAACACATCGCCCACGTCAGGCTGTTCGCTCAGGAAGTAGCGTCCACTCTGACCTTCGACGTAGACAAGCTGGCTCCGCCGCCCAGCTGTCTCCAGCAAGATGAATGGCCCGTTCAGCCCGGCGTGCGTGCGCCGCTCGTGCGGCATCACTTGGATCTCCACATTGCTCATCCGTGAGATGCCCAGCAGGTGCAGCAGGTTCTCCTTGAGGATCGCTGGTCCGCCAATGGGCCGGGTAAGCGCCGCTTCCTCAAGTACGAAGCTGACCAGCGGTGCGGGTCTGCGGTGGAACAGGCGTTGCCGTGCGATCCGCGCAGCAACCGAGGCCTCGATCTCATCGTCGAGTGGCGGGCACGCGCAGGCGAAGACTGCCCTGGCATAGGCATCGGTCTGAAGCAGGCCGGGAATCAGGTGGTTCTCGTACCAGTGGATGCCTGCGGCCTTCGCCTCCTCCTCCAGGTAATCCTCGAACCATGCCGCCACACCGCTCGCGGTGAGCTCCTTCGCGACCTCCAGCAGTGCACCTTGTGCACCAAGCAACTCGTCCGCCAGCTCGACAAAGTTGCCCCTCGGGCGGCGCTCGCCGCGCTCGATCATGGCCACCTGGGACTTGGAGTAACCGGTCTCCCGGCCCAGCACCTCCTGGGAGACCTTCGCCCGTTCGCGGTGGAAGCGCAGCAGCCTGCCGAACGCCTTCGCGGCGCCCGGAGTGCCGTTGTTGCCGATGTTGCCGATGTTCACGCCCGCCCTCCCTGGGTGCACAGTCCCGCACAGACGCCCTGTGGTGCTGGTCACGGTAGGACCGGACCGCGAAGCTGGCCGCATGAATCCGTGCAACTCACCCCATGGGGATACGTCCTGGATCCCCGCCTCCGGGCACGCCCTGCGGCATGCGGGCATCCACTTCGACGCCGTACGCGTCAGAGGGCTGTTCGGCGAGGAAGTGGCCTACATGCTCATGGAGTTCACGCACTTCGAGGCCGGGCCGATCGTCCGGGAGCTGGCGGGGGAGCGGAACATGTACTTCCTGCTGCCACCGCGGACGGCGGCCGGGTACGCGTGGCCGGCCGGGGCGCGGGCGTTGAGCCGGAGCGGGCGGAGTGCCGCGTTCGTGGGCATCCCCGCGCTCGTCGGGCTGACCTGGCCGCTGGACTGGAGGTCGCGGCCCACGGCGGAAGTGCCGTTCGTGGAACCGGACTTGTTGTACGAAATGGTGGGTCGTGCGCTACGGTGACCGCATCATCACGCTCTGTGTGCACACATGGAGCGGTCCCCGGCGGTGCGCCAACACCGTCCGAGGACCTTCACCACTAGTGGAGCTAGAGGTCCACCAGAAATGCTTCGGCATGCTATCGCGCCCGTTCGGCGCTTCACCAAGGTCTCGCACGATCTCGTACGGCACCGTCGCCTCGGCAGCGACGCGAAACTGCTGGTCATCTATGTGCAGGGGCTTCCCGAATCCGAGGCCGCGAAGCCGCTCGGCGAGCATGCCGACCATCTGGGCATGAAGCCCCGGGCCTTCCAGCGGGCCAAGGAAGAGCTGCTCGCGAACGGGTTCTTCCACCAGTGGCGCCGGCAGTGCGGCCGGGGCCGGTGGATCACCGACCAGCTCCTGTCCAACGTCACCCTCACGGGCGAGGGGGCGAACCGGCTGCGACTACGGGGTGCGCGGGGCGTACGGCCCGCCCAGCCCCCACGCCTGGTGCATCGCCGTCGCGAAGGCGGCGGCGAGCTTGTGCTCGCCGGACGGGCCGGGGTGCGTGCCGTCGTAGGTGTCGGTGGCGATGTCGTACGCCTCCGGCACCGAGGCCAGCAGCAGCGGGGAGCCCGGCGCGTCGAGGTCGGCCACCGCCTTGGCCAGCAGCTCGTTGAAGCGGGCGCACTCGGCGGCGAAGGGCGCGTCGTACTGGGCCCGCACGTTCGGGATCACGGGCAGCAGGACGGCCCGGACGTGCGGGTTCGCGGCGCGGGCCTCGGCGACGAAGGCACGGACGTTGTCGGACGTCTGGTCGCTGTTGGTGTAGAAACCGAGGTCTATCAGGCCCAGGGACACCAGCAACACGTCCGCCCCGGTCGTGGTGACCGCGTCGCCGATCAGCGGCGCCATGTGCAGCCAGCCCTCGCCCCAGCCGGACAGGTGCCTGCGGGCGGGGGCGGGGAAGGCGGGGTCGGCGTACGCGTGCGAGACGGCGGCGTCGGCGGTCGCCTCGTACAGCCCGGTGCGCGGGCCCACGATGCCGTACCGCCCGTGGAGGGTCGCTTCGAGGTGCTGCCACATCCGGTAGCGCCAGGTGTAGTCGCCGGCGCGTCCGATGGTCATGGAGTCGCCGACGAACATGAAACGCATGGGGGTCATCATCGCCGACCGGGGCTCTGGTGTGCGATGTGACCATGGACACTGGGGGCATGCGTTCGTTGCGTACGACCCTGGGGGCGGCCCTCGCCGCGGTGGTGCTGGCCGCCGCCCCGGCCATGGCCGAGGGCGAGGACGACGGGTTCACCGTCGAGGACCCCCGGATCACCGAGTCGAGCGGTCTCGCGGCGAGCCGGGCGCACCCGGGCGTCTACTGGACGCACAACGACCAGGACGGACCCCGTGTGTTCGCCGTCGACGGGAGGACCGGCCGCACCGTCGCCACCGTCACCCTGCGCGGCGTCGGCACCCCGCGCGACATGGAGGCCGTCTCGGTCGGGCCGGACGGCGCGGTGTACGTCGGCGACATCGGCGACAACCTCGACGGGTCGTGGGACCACGTGTGGATCTACCGCTTCCCGGAGCCGAAGCGACTGCGCGACCAGAGCGTCGACGCCACGCAGTACACGGTGCGGTACGCCGACGGGCCCCGTAACGCCGAGGCGCTGATGGTGCACCCGAGGACCGGGCGGGTGTACATCGCGTCCAAGCACGAGGACGGCGGCGGCCTGTACGAAGGGCCCGCGCGGCTCTCGGCGGGCGGCCCGAACGTCTTCCGGCGGGTCGGCGAGGTGCCCTGGGTCACGGACGGGGCGTTCTCGCCGGACGGCGGGGAGCTGGTGCTGCGCGGGTACTTCAGCGCGCGGGCGTACGCGTGGAAGGACGGGCGGCTCGGCGCCGAGAAGCGGCTGGACGCGCCGATCCAGCGGCAGTCGGAGTCGGTGACGTACACGGTGGACGGCAAGGCGCTGATGTACGGCTCGGAGGGCACGCGCAGCGAAGTGGTGCGGGTGCCGGTGGAGGAGGACGCGCGCCCCGCGCCCGGCCGGAGTCCCGGCGGCAGCGGTACGCCCGCCCCCGCGCCCCCGGGCGGTGACGGCGCCACCGGCGACGGCGACGCAACGGTCGGCGCGCTGGTGCTGGCGGGGGCCGCCGTGCTGGCCCTGCTGTGGCGGCGGGCGCGGCGCCGGGACTGACCTCGGGGCGCGGGGCGCAGGGGCGGCACCCGGTGGGGCGCCGGACCGGTCAGCCCGCGACGTGCCGTACCAGCTCGCGGGTGAAGGCCTCCGCGGCCGGGGCGACCCACCGCTTGCGGTGGCGGGCGAGCCGCAGGGGGACGTCGGGGAAGCGCGGGCCGCGCACCCGCGCCAGCCGCCCCTGCCGCAGGTGGTCCTCCACCGTCGTGAGCGGCAGCAGGGCCAGGCCGAGGCCGGCGGCGACGCAGCTGCGTGCCGCGTCGACGCTCCCGAACCGGGTGAGCCGGGGCCGGGCGCCGGGTACCGCGAGCAGCCGCCGCTCCAGGTCGTCGCTGTAGGAACAGCCCTGCTCCAGCAGGAAGAAGCTCTCCGCCGCGAGGTCCTCCCAGGACGCCGGGCGCGTGCGCGAGGCGAGCGCGTGGCCGGTGGCGCACAGGAGGGCCAGCGGTTCGCGGGCGATCGGCTCGGACACGACGTCGGGGAAGTCCGCCTCGTCCTCCAGCAGCAGGGCCACGTCGAGGTGGCCGGACCGCAGGCCCTCGACGCACCGCCCGGTGCCGGCGGGGTGGAGGTCGACGTCCACCTCGGGGTGGCGGGTGCGCAGGGCGGCCAGGACACCCGGCAGCCGGGTGGAGCACAGCGACTCGGGGGTGCCGACGACCACCTGGCCCCGTACGGCGCCGTCGCTCCGGGCCCCGGCCCGCAGCCGCACCACCGCGTCGAGGACGTTCTCGGCCTCCTCCAGCAGCCGCCGCCCCGGCTCGGTGAGCACCGCGCCGGTGGGGAGGCGGTCGAAGAGCCGGACCCCGAGCTCCCGCTCCAGCGCGCGGACCTGCACGGTCACCGTGGACTGGGCCAGGTGCAGCTCGCCGGCGGCGGCGGTGAAGCTGCCGGTGCGGGCGAGGACGGTGAAGGTGCGCAGCAGCCGGGTGTCCACCCGCCCAGGGTATGCGGGAGTCGCATGGGGATCATCGGAAACCATTGTTGGACGTGATGGCGCCGTGGAGGCCAGCATGGGCGCATGACCTCCACCGAATCGCCTCTGCGGTACACCGCGTTCACCAGCGACCCCGAGGGCGGCAACCCCGCCGGTCTCGTGCTGGACGCCGCCGGGCTCGACGACGCGGCGATGCTGGCGATCGCCGCCGGACTCGGGTACTCGGAGACCGCGTTCGTCACCCGCCGGGACGACGCCGCACGGCGGTTCCGGGTCCGCTACTTCAGCCCGCTGGCGGAGGTGGCGTTCTGCGGGCACGCCACGGTCGCGCTGGCCGTCGCGCTCGCCGAGCGGCTGGGCGCGGGCGACCTGCTGCTCGACACCCCCGTGGGCGAGATCCCCGTGGCCACCACGCAGGACGGCACGGGCACGGTCCTGGCCACGCTCACCAGCGTGCCCACCCACAGCCGGCCGGCCGGGAGCGCGGAACTGGACGCCACCCTGCGCGCGCTGCGCTGGTCCGCCGCCGACCTCGACCCGGACCTGCCGCCGCACGTCGCCTTCGGCGGCAACGACCACCTGGTCCTGGCCGCCGCCTCGCGCGAGCGCCTGGCGGACCTGGCGTACGACTTCGAGGCGCTGGCCGCGGTGATGCGCGAGCAGGGGTGGACGACCGTGAACCTGGTGTGGCGCGAGTCGCCGGAGCGCTTCCACGCCCGCAACCCCTTCCCCGTGGGCGGCGTCGTGGAGGACCCGGCCACCGGAGCCGCGGCGGCGGCGCTCGGCGGCTACCTGCGCACGCTGGGCCTGGTCACCGGGGAGACGACGATCGCGATCCGCCAGGGCGAGGACATGGGCCGCCCGAGCGACCTGCTGATCGGCGTCTCCCCGACCGACACCCGCACCCGCGTCACGGGCCGGGCGGTGCCGCTCGGCCAGGGATGAAAGTAACCCACTTGCTACGTTCCGGGCCGTGCGCTGATGACGAGGTTGGCGCGGTAGGCGTCGGCTTCGTCGTCCCAGTCGGCGCAGGTGATCAGGGTGAGGTGCGGCTGGGCGGTGGGCCCGTATATCGCTTGGGAGGGGAAGGCGTCCTTGGGGTGGACACGCAGGTCGGCGACGGTGAAGACGGCGTCGCGGCCGTCGCGGCGTTCGATGGTGATGCGGTCGCCTTCGCGCAGGGCCCCCAGGCCGTAGAACGCGGCGGGGCCGGTGGTGGAGTCCAGGTGGCCGGCCAGGATGGTGTTGCCGCGCTCGCCAGGGGCAGGGGAGCCGGTGTACCAGCCGGCGTGATCGGCGTCCGTGGGCATGGCGATCGAGCCGTCGCGGGCGATGCCCACCGGCTCCACGCGCGCGTCCAGTCCTATGCGCTCGGCGGTGACGCGGACGGGCTGGGACGGCGGCAGCACCGCTCCCTCCCCGCCCTCGGTGGCGGGTGGATGGGAGTCATGGTGGGTGCGGGCGGAGACCGGGGGCGCGGGTGGGGGCGCCTGGCCGGGTACGAACGCCAGGGCGAGCATCGCCAGCCCGGTGGCGGCGAAGGTGGTGGCCGCCGCGGTGCACACACCGCGACGGCCTGTTCTCCACGTGCCGGGCATGGACTACGGCTGGCGGTTGGCGCGGCGGCGCACGGCGTACGCTCCCGCAGCGGCAGCCAGGAGGGCGGCTCCGGCGGCGGCCGCGGTGGTGTCCATGGCGCTCTGGGTGCCGCCCTGACCGCCGTGGACGGCGCCCTTGGCGGCCATCTTCAACGGCCCGCACAGCGCGGGGTTGGTGGCCTCGGAGGGCAGCTTGGGGTCGAGGTCACTGGGGCCGAGGTTGTCGTCGTACTTGCCGTTGCCGTTGAAGTCGATGCCGTGCACGACGACGACACCGGTGCCCTCTCGCAGGCTCTTGGCGGCTTCGTCACTGAGGTGGACGGTGCGCTCGTAGTGGACCTTGTCGCCGACGGGGAAGCGGTCCACCGCGAGCCCGGAGGACGGGCTGGTGTCGCCGGTGGTGGTCAGCGAGGTGCCGATGGCGCCGTAGAAGGGGGCGCCGTCGGTGGTGTTCAGGAACACCTTGCCGTTGCGCTCCTTGGCGACCGTCTCGGGCGGGCAGACGCCCTTGGCGGCGATGTGGAAGTGCTGAGCGTGCGGGGCGCCGGCCAGCAGGCCGCTGTGCTTGACCGTGACGTGAGCCTTGTTGCCTTCCAGATGCACTATGGCGGTGCCCGACCCGGTCACCTTGTTGACCTTGAACGGGCTGAGCGTCGCGTGCAGCGTGATGTCCCGGTCATGGCCGTGGGAATCATCACCGGCCACGGCGGCGGGGGCCAGCGCCACGGCGGGCGCCAGGGCAGCCAGCGCGGCGATCGCGCAGGCGATCTTCTTCGTCATTTTCTCTCCACTGCGGGGACAGGCGCGGACATCAGTTCCCAGGGGAGCTGATCAGGGGCAGTTGTTGCCACCAACCGAAACGTGCCTTTCGACACGCCGGCCCGCCACCGCAGCCGGACCGCCGGGCGGCTCGTCCGCGTCGCGCGGGCAGCCGGCAAGCGGCTCCGGACCTGGAGCTATTCGGCCCAGCCACTGACTCCCGGACGGGTCGGGCGGTTGATCCGGATGAGGTAATCGAGGGCGGGGGCGGTCCGCCGGCCGGGTCCGACCGGGTGGAGAGCGCCTGTCGACGCGAACTGCCGTCCGTCGCACGTGAATGGCGGCGGCCGGCAGGCGCGGGACCTGGTGCACGTCGACGACGTCGCCGAGGGCACCTTGCGATCCCTCGCCGGACCGAGGGCCACTACGTGAAGCGGGTCGAGGCGTTCCGGCCGCAGCTCCGGACCGGCTCCGGCAGGCCGCTGCCGTCCGGGTGACCGGCGGGCGGCCGAGCCGGGTGAGCCGCCACACGTCCGCCACCGCATGGGCAGAGCCGCCGGCTACCCCTGTGCCGCTTCGGCCACCATCGCTTCGAATCCGCCCAGCAGGGCCCGCAGGCCGAATGCGAAGTGGTCGAAGTCGGGGGAGAAGGCGTCCGGGGAGAGCGCCGCCGTCAGGGGGTACTCGCCGGTTCTCATGGCGCGGTCGAGGTAGGGCTCCTGCCGGGTCCAGAACTCCTCGTCGCTGACGCCGGTCTCCTTTGCCGCCTCGACCGTCTCGGCCTCCATGCGCGCGACGCCGGCGACGAAGCTCTGGACGGCGATGATCACGGAGATGAGTTCGGGGTCGGTGAGGCCCATGCCCTTCAGGCCCGTCAGGGCGAGTTCCAGGCCGCGCAGGGCGCTGGGGCCGAGGACCGCGCGGGTCTGGTTGACCTTCAGCAGCCAGGGGTGGCGGCGGTGGAGGTCCAGTTCGGCGCGGGCCAGCGCGTCGACGGCGGCGCGCCAGTCGCGGGGATCGGCCGGCGGAGGTTCGCGCATCGCGCCGCGCACCCGGTCGAGCATCAGGTCCAGCAGCTCGGCCTTGCCGGGGACGTAGCGGTAGAGCGACATCGTGCCGACGCCGAGGTCGGCGGAGAGCCGTCGCATCGAGACGGCGTCCAGGCCCTCCGTGTCGGCGACCGCCACGGCGGCGGTGACGATCCGGTCGAGGGTCAGCCCGCGCTTCGGGCCCCGGGACGGGGGCTCGCCGGTTCCCCAGAGCAGCTCCAGGCTGCGGAGGATGTCGCCGCTCCCGCTGGTCGCCGCCGACTGGGCGGATGTCCTGTCACTGCTGCTCATGGCGTCAGCGTAAATCACTGGACGAAAACTGAGTACGCTGTACGCTCCTGTGGGTACGGTGTACTCGGTTTCGGTGGGAGGGGCGTCATGGACGACTGGGCGGTACGGGCCGATGGCCTGGAGAAGCGGTACGGGGAGAAGCGGGCGCTGGACGGGTTCGACCTCGCCGTGCGGCCCGGCACGGTCCACGGCCTCCTCGGCCCCAACGGGGCGGGCAAGACCACCGCCGTACGGGTGCTGGCCACGCTGCGCCGCTTCGACGGCGGCCGGGCCGAGGTCGCCGGGGTCGACGTGGCCCGCGACCCGCGCCGCGTACGCGCTCTGATCGGCCTCACCGGCCAGTACGCGGCCGTGGACGAGATCCTGACCGGTCGTCAGAACCTGGAGATGTTCGGCCGGCTGTTCCACCTCGGCGGGCGCCGGGCCCGCTCCCGCGCCGCCGAACTGCTGGAGCGGTTCGGGCTGACCGAGGCCGCCGACAAAGGCGTCGAGGGGTACAGCGGCGGCATGCGGCGCCGCCTGGACCTCGCCGCCTCGATGATCCTCGCGCCCCGCGTGCTGTTCCTGGACGAGCCGACGACCGGTCTGGACCCGCGCGGCCGCGGCGAGGTGTGGGACGCGGTGCGGGACCTGGTGGCGGGCGGGACGACGGTCCTGCTGACCACGCAGTACCTGGAGGAGGCCGACAAGCTCGCCTCCCGCGTCACCGTCATCGACCGGGGCCGCGCCATCGCCGACGACACGCCCGAGGCGCTGAAGGACCGGGTGGGGGGCGACCGCATCGAGGTCGTCGCCGTCGACCCCGCCGACCTGCCGCGCGTGGCCAAGGCCGTCGCCCGCGTGTGCGAGGGCGAGCCGCACGTGGACGAGCGGCAGCGCCGCGTCCACGCGCCGGTCGCCGACCGGGTCCTGGCGCTCACCGAGGTCGCCAGGACCCTCCAGGACGAGGGCGTACCGGTCGAGGACATCGGGCTGCGCAGGCCGAGCCTCGACGACGTCTTCCTGCGCCTGACCGGCCACGCGGCCGACGAGGAGAACAAGGAAGGAGCGGTCGCGTGACCACCTCGCTGGAGCCCCTCGCCGGGCGCGGACGGGCCTACTGGGCGCTCGCGGACTGCTGGAACGTGGTGCGCCGGACGCTCACCCACTACCGGCGCAAGCCCGTCCACATCGCCTGGCAGCTCGGCTTCCCAATCCTGTCGGTCCTGCTCTACGGGTACGTCTTCGGTGGCGCGATGAAGCCGCCGGGCGGCGGCGGGGCGGCCGACTACCGGGACTTCCTGATGCCGGGCATGTTCGTGATGACGATGGCCTTCGGGTTCATCAACACCGCGACCGCCGTGGTCACCGACGCCGACAAGGGCGTCATCGACCGGTTCCGCTCCATGCCCATGGCGCCCTCCGCGGTGGTCACCGGGCGCGGCGTCACCGATGCGATCATCGCCTGTGCCGAGCTGACCAACCTGGCGGCGACCGCGTTCGCGATGGGCTGGCGCTCGGACGGCGGGTTCCCCGGCGCCGTGGCGGCGTTCGGCCTGCTGCTCCTGTTGCGCTACAGCCTGACCTGGGTCGGCATCTGGCTCGGACTGCTGGTGCCGGATCCGGAGGCTGCGGGCGGGCTGTTCGCGGTCGCGTTCCCGCTCACCATGATCTCCAGCGTGTTCGTCCAGCCGGGCACGATGCCGGACTGGCTGGGCGCGGTCGCCGCCTGGAACCCGATCTCCTCCACGGCGGCGGCCACCCGTGAACTGTTCGGCAACCCCGGTGCCGGGGGCGGGAGCTGGGTCGAGCAGCACGCCGTGCTGATGGCGGTGGTGTGGCCCGTGGTGATCACGGCGGTGTTCCTGCCGCTCGCTGTCCGGCGCTTCCAGCGGCTGAGCCGGTAGCACCTGCCGGAGGGTGGGCCCGCGGAGGGGGTGCGGGCCCACCCGGTCACCGGGGCCTACTTCGGGCACTCCTTCCAGGCCAGCCGGTAGACCGTCCTGATGTCCCCGTCCGTGGAGTCCATGGCGATGAAGCTGTTGGTCCTCGCCGGGTCCGAGGTGCCGGCGCTCACCCGCAGTTCGGTGTTGATGTTGAAGTTGCGCTTGGCGCCGCAGGGCGCCCAGACCAGCTGGCCCCAGTCGGTCTGGTCGGTGGCCTGCCAGTTGTTGTCGTACGGGCCCTTGTACGGGTGGCTCTTCTGGGCAGTGTCGGGCGAGCCCTGGAAGTAGTAGGACGCCTTCTGCACGGCGGTGGCGCCCGGCTCCAGCTTGGCGTAGCCCCGGTAGTCGGCGCTCGCGACGGCGTAGGTGAAGCCGCCCGGGACGTGGACGATCAGGTTGAGCTGGCAGTTCTTGCGGAAGTCGGTGGGTGTGGACCCGACGCCCACCTGGGCGAGGTACTCGCTGTACGTCACGGTGAAGGCGGTGTTGTCCGGGGCCACGGCGACGGCGGCCGTGCCCTGGGGGCAGCCCGAGCCGTTGACGGTCGCGATCTCGATCACGATCTTGTCGGGCGGGGCGACGATACCCGCCGCCGCGGGGGTCGGGGTGAGGGTGGTCGCCGCCAGGGCCGCGGAAGCGGCGGCGGCGGCGTACAGGGCTCGGGGTCTTCTGGACATGGGTCTCCGATCGGTTGCCGGTCGAAGTGGGGGGTCCAACCGTGGATGTTGTGCACATGTCAACCACATCCGGTAGTGGTGCCTCCGGAGTGCTACGGATGGTAGGGACCGGCGAGGGCGCCCGATAGAGCGGTTATCGGCCGCGTACGGAAGGGCCCCGTTCCCATCGAATGGGAACGGGGCCCTCCTCGTGCCGGCCGACCGGCTACAGCTTCTCGATGACGTGGTCGACGCACGCCGTCAGCGCCTCGACGTCCGCCGGGTCGACCGCCGGGAACATCGCGATCCGCAGCTGGTTGCGGCCCAGCTTGCGGTACGGCTCGGTGTCGACGATGCCGTTGGCGCGCAGCACCTTGGCGACCGCCGCCGCGTCGATCTCGTCCGAGAAGTCGATCGTGCCGATGACCTGCGAGCGCTTCGCCGGGTCGGTGACGAACGGCGTCGCGTACTTGGACTCCTCGGCCCAGCCGTACAGCGTGCGCGCGGAGGTCGCGGTGCGGCGCACCGACCAGTCCAGACCACCCTGACCATTGATCCACTTCAACTGCTCGTTCAGCAGGAACAGCGTGGAGAGGGCCGGGGTGTTGTACGTCTGGTTCTTCAGCGAGTTGTCGATCGCGGTCGGCAGCGAGAAGAACTCCGGGATGTGCCGGCCCGACGCGTGTACCCGGGCGGCCCGCTCCAGCGCCGCCGGGGAGAACACACCGATCCACAGACCGCCCTCGGAGGCGAACGACTTCTGCGGGGCGAAGTAGTAGACGTCCGACTCGGTCACGTCGACCGGCAGGCCGCCCGCGCCGGAGGTCGCGTCCACCAGGACCAGCGCGCCCTCGTCGGCGCCCTCGACGCGCTTGATGGGCGCGGCGACACCGGTGGAGGTCTCGTTGTGCGTGAACGCGTACACGTCGACGCCCGCCTCGGCCGCCGGCTCCGGGTGCGTACCCGGGTCGGAGGAGATGACGGTCGGCTCGGCCAGCCACGGGGCCAGCTTCGCCGCCTTGGCGAACTTGGACGAGAACTCGCCGAACGTCAGGTGCTGCGACTTGTTCTCGATCAGCCCGTGGGTCGCGATGTCCCAGAAGGCGGTGGAGCCGCCGTTGCCCAGGATCACCTCGTAGCCCTCGGGGAGGGAGAACAGGTCACGCACACCGGCGCGGACCTCGCCGACCAGGTTCTTGACCGGAGCCTGGCGGTGGGACGTGCCCAGGAGGGAGGTGCCGGTGGCGGCCAGGGCGTCCAGCGCCTCCGTACGCACCTTGGAGGGGCCCGCGCCGAAACGGCCGTCGGCGGGCTTGATGTCAGCGGGAATCCGGATCTCAGCCACGAATCGGAGCCTATCCGCTCAGGGACACGGCCGAAGACCGTGTCCGTCCGATGAGACACCGGACGGCGGGCTCAGCGCCGGGCCGGACCCAGCCGGACGGGCAGCTCGAAGAGGTCGTTCTGCGTGACGACCGGCTTGTTGCGCAGCTCGGAGGCGGGCACCGCGAGCGTGAGGCCGGGGAAGCGCGCGTACAGCGCCGGCAGGGCCACCCCCGCCTCCAGCCGGGAGAGCGCCGCCCCGGGGCAGACGTGCGGCCCGTGGCCGAAGGAGATGTGCCGGTTGGGCGAGCGGGTGATGTCGAACACCCCGGCCGTCGGGCCGTGCTGCTCCTCGTCGCGGCCGATCGCCCCGTACGACACGATCAGCGCGTCCCCCGCGGGCAGGATCCGGTCGCCGACCCGTACGTCCTCGGTGGCGAACCGGATCAGGACGTGGGAGGTGGGGGTGGAGTACCGGAGGGTCTCCTCGACCACCGCGTCCCAGCCCGCCTCGCCGGAGCGGACGAGGGCGAGCTGCTCGGGATGCGCGGCCAGGTTGACGACGGCGTTGACGATCAGCGAGATGGTCGTCTCGTGCCCGGCCGCCACCATCAGCTGGAGGGTGGAGACGATCTCCTGGTCGGTGAGGTGGTCGCCGTCCTCGGACGCGGCGATCAGCGCGCTGGTCAGGTCGTCGCCCGGCTCCGCACGGCGGGCGGCCACCACCTTGCCCATCATCTCCGCCAGCTCCCCGAGGGTCGCCACGACCTCATCGGGCGGCGTCTGGGTGGAGAAGAACTTGTCGAACAGCACCTTCAGGCGCGGATGGTCCGCCGGGTCGATGCCCATCAGGTCGCTGATCACGTACATCGGCAGGGGGTAGGCGAACGCGGCCTTCAGGTCGACCGTCTCGTCCGGCCCGTGCGCGGCCAGAGCGTCCAGCAGGCCCTCCGTCAGCTCGGTGATCCGCCCCCGCATCAGCTCCACCCGGCGCGGGGTGAGCGCCTGCGCGACCAGCGCCCGCATCCGGCGGTGGTCCTCGCCGTCCACGGTCAGCATCGACCGGCCGGGGTTGGCCAGGCCGATCAGCGGCCAGTCCAGCGGTATCTCGCCGCGCCGCCAGGCGCCCCACACCTCGATGTCCTTCACCAGCCGCCTGTCGGTGAGCAGCTCGCGCGCCTCCGCGTGGCGGGTGACCGCCCACACCGGCACCCCGCCCGGCAGGATCACCCGGGCGAGCGGTCCGGCCGCGCGCAGCGCCGCGCTCTCGCCGTCGAGGTCGGTGACGAAGGGGTCGAGGGCGATGGGCTCGCCCGCGCCGGCTGCTTGGGCTGCTTCGGTCACGGGGATCACGGGGTGCCTCCGAGAGCGGGGGTCGGGGTGAAGGTCACGGGCAGGTCGGTCAGGCCGCGCAGCCAGGGCGACGGGCGCCTGGTCAGGGCGTCGGCCCCGGTCGCCAGGTCCAGGTCGGGCAGCCGGTCCAGCAGCACCTCGATGCCGGTACGGGCGATGACCTCGGCGATCTCCTGGGCGGGGAACGGGCAGCGGTGCTCGCCGTGCCCGAAGGAGAAGTGGGCGCTGTTGCCGCCGGTGAGGGCCGCGTTGTCGATGTGGACCTGCGGGTCGGCGTTGGCGGCGGCGAGGCCCAGCAGGAGCAGGTCGCCGGCCTTGATGTGCCGCCCGCCCAGGTGGGTGTCGCGCGACGCCCACCGGCCGGCCACGTTCTGGCTGGGGGTGTCGGCCCACAGCACCTCGTTCATCGCCTCGGCGACGCTGTGCCGGCCGCCGGACAGGGACGCCGCGAACCGGTCGTCGGTCAGCATCAGCCGCAGCGAGTTGCCGATCCAGTCGGCCGTCGGCTGGTGCCCGGCCGCCATCATGACCATCAGGTCCTGGGCCATCTCCTCGAGCGTGAAGCCGGACGGGTCGGCCAGCATGCGGGAGGCCACGTCGTCGCCCGGGTCGGTCCGCTTGGCGGTGAGGAGGCCGAATATCGCCTCGCCCAGGTGCCGTTGGCCGTCCAGCGCCCGTTCCCGTCCGTCGATCATGTCGTTGAGCGCGGTGACCAGGCCGGGGCCCTGCTCGTCGGGCACGCCGTAGATCTTCACCAGCACGCGGACCGGCAGCAGCATGGCGTACTGGGCGATCAGGTCGGCCTCGCCCTTGCCGCAGAACGCGTCGACGAGCCCGTCCGCGAACCCCTCGGCGTACCGGCGCAGGGTGAAGGGGTCGACCGACTCCAGGGCGGTCGCGATCATCCCGGCGCGCAGGCGGTGGCGTTCGCCGACCGTGTAGAGGATCGACGGCTGCTTGCGGCCGATCATCGGCAGCAGCGGCCAGTCGTCGGGGATGCGGTCCCACTGGTTCCACAGGTCGGAGTCCCGGCTGAAGAGCACCGGGTCGCCGGTGACCTGGTGCAGCTCGCGGTAGTCGAGCACCAGCCAGGCCGGGACGTCCCCGTCGAGGAGGACAGGGGCGACGGCTCCGTGCTCGCGCCGCATCTCCCGGTACAGCTGGGCGGGTTCGGTCTGGAACCGGGGCCCGGAGAGGGGTACGGGGGCGGTCATGTTCTGGTCTCCCGGAGGGCGTGCAGGCGTTGGAGGTGGGTGACGAGGGTGATCAGTACGTACTTGCTGGACGAGCGGTCGCGGGCGTCGCACTCGACCAGCGGTACGTGGTCGGCGAGATCGAGCGCCTCGCGGATCTCCCGCTCGGTGTGGGCCGGGCCGCCGAAGTCGTTGCAGGCGACGATGAACGGCATGCCGTGGTGTTCCAGGCGGTCGATCGCGTACCAGGAGTCGGCGAGGCGGCGGGTGTCGACGAGGACGACCGCGCCGAGGGTGCCGGAGAAGAGGCGGTCCCACAGGAACCAGAAGCGTTCCTGGCCGGGGGCGCCGAAGAGGTACAGGACGTTGTGCGCGTCGAGCGTGATGCGGCCGAAGTCGAAGGCGACGGTGGTGGACGTCTTGGTGTGGATCTGGGCGACGTCGTCGACGGCCTCGCCCGCGCGGGTCATCGTCTCCTCGGTGTTGAGGGGACGGATTTCGCTGACCGAGCGGACGAGGGTGGTCTTGCCGACACCGAAACCGCCGACGATGACGATCTTGAGACCGTTGTCGGCGGTGCTGGTGAGCGGTGTCCGTTCAGAGATTGCGGAGTCCAACGAGCACCTGCTCCAGGAGGTCGGGATCGGGGAGGCTGTACGAACCCGGCCGGTCGTCCGGTCCGGTCGTACGGGGGTGGCGGACGCTGATGCGGCCCGTGCCGAGCAGGTCGGCGAGGAGGATCCGCACGATGCCGACCGGTAGCGCGAGTTCGGCCGCCACCTCGACGACCGCCGCGGGGCGGCGGCACATACGGAGGATCGCGGCGTGCTCGGACTGCATGCCGGGCGCCGGGTCCGACTCCGCCACCACCAGGCTCACCAGGTCGAACGGCGCGTCCGGGGCGGAGCGGGTGCGGCCACCGGTGAGGGTGTACAGCCGGTCCGGGGACTCGTCCCTGTGGCTGCCGGGGGTCACGGAGTGCGGGGCTCGGCGTGCAGGTACTCGCCCAGCTGCTCGACGAGTTCGCTCATGTTGTGCCCGACCAGGCCGACGTCGGAGTCCTCCGCGGCGACCACCGCGAGGTGCGCGCCCTCGCCGGCCTCGACGATGAGCAGGACGCCGCCGTAGAACTCGGCCATCGCCGACCGCACGCCGCCGGTGCCGTCACCGAACTCCATGGACGCGCCGTGGGACAGGCTCTGGATGCCGGCCGCTATGGCGGCCAGCTGGTCGGCCTGGTCGACGGACAGCTCCGGCGTGCGGCACAGCTTGAGGCCGTCCCGGGACAGCACGAGCGCGTGCCGGGCCCCGGGCGTGCGCTGGAGGAGGTTCTCCAGGAGCCAGTTGAGCTTCTCGTCGGTGGTGGTACCGGTGGTCATCGGGAGGTGCCTTCCGTGGTGGTGCGTACCGCTTGGCGGAAGCTGCTGAAACGGGACGCCGACCGGGTCCGCGAGGCGGGATCGGTGGACTCGGCGGGGGTGGTGGGGGTGCCGTCGGGGTGGGCGGCGGCGAGCGTCTGGCCCCGGCGGCGCTTGGGGAGGCCGCCGGGCGAGCGCGTCGCGGGGTCTTCGGGGGCGCCGGCAGCCGGGGAACCGGCTTCGATGGCGCCGGCTCGCATGGCGCCGGCTTCGGGGGTGGCGAAGGGGGAGGCGGGGCGCTCGTGGACCGCGTGGGGTTCCTGGGGCCGGTCGGCCCGGTGGGTCTGCTGAAGTGCCCGGGACGGGAGGGACTCCGGGTGCCCGGCGGCGGGAGCGAGTGCCAGGGCGGGGGCCCGCGGGGGTGCCGGGGCGGGCGGGATCTCGCGGCGGGTACGGGCGATCAGTTCGTGCGGGATCATCATGAGCGCGCCGGTGCCGCCACGGGCCGACGGGCGGAAGGACACGGTCAGGCCGTGCTTGCGGGCCAGCCGCCCGACGACGGCCAGGCCCAGGCGCGTACCCGACAGGCCGGTCAGGTCGGTCCCCTCGGCGGGGTCGACGGCCCGCTCGGCACGGCGCAGCTGGACGTCGCTCATGACCAGGCCGCTGTCCTCGACGGTGATCACCAGACCGGCGGGGACCTCCTCGACGTACACGTGCACCTCGGCGGTGGGCGGGGAGAAGTTCGCCGCGTTGTCGAGGAGCTCGGCCAGCGCGTGCATGACGCCCTCGGCCGCGTGGCCGGCGATCGCGGCGTCGCTGGTGGTGTGGAGCCGTACCCGCTGGTAGCCGCCGATGCGGCCCATGGCGCCGCGCAGGATGGACTCGACCACGATCGGCTTCGCCCAGCGGCGGCCCGAGCGGGCGCCGGTCAGGACGGCGATGGAGTCGGCGAGGCGGCCCGCCTGGGCGGTGCGGTGGTCGAGGTGGAGGAGGTCGGTGAGAACGTCCTCGTCGGCGTGCCGGTGCTCCATCTCGCGGAGGTCGGCGAGCATGCTCGTGGCCAGCGCCTGCATGCGGCCGGCCGCGTTGGCGCAGGCGGCCACGGCGGCGGCCCGGTTGGTTTCGCTGCGCGCCGCCGCCGCGCGGGCGCGGTCGGCCTCGGAGCGGGCGCGCTCGGCCTCGGCGCGGGCCTCGGTGACGGCCCGGTCGGCCTCGGCGCGGGCCTCGGCGACGGCCCGGTCGGCCTCGGCGCGGGCCTCGGCGGTGGCGCGCTCGGCCTGGGCGCGGGTCTCGGCGGCGGTGCGGGCCGCGTCCGCGCGGGCCTCGGCCACGGCGCGGTCGGCGTCCGCCTTGATACGGCCGGCCTCCGCGCGGGCCTCGGCGAGCGTCCGGGCGGTGTCGGCGGCGCGGAGGGCGGCCTCGGCGGTGAGCGCGGCGGTCCGGTCGCGCAGCCGGCGCGCGGTGTCGAGGGCGTGGGCGGCGGTGGTGAGCGCGGCGGTCAGCAGCACGGCGACCACCGCCGAGCCCCACGCCAGCGGAGTCCGTACGGAGTCGGGAGCGACGGCCACCGCTCCCGCGCACAGGAGGCCGGTGACGGCCGCCGAGATCAGCAGGGTCGGCGCGGCCGGCCGGAGGGAGGGGCGCAAATCGTCAGTCCTCTGGGCGTGGGGGCATCTGGAGCCGTCAATTCCCGAACAATTCCGGGTCACTATAGGAGAATTGACGTTCACTTTGGGAACTTCCTGTGTGCTTTCTTGGCGAGATCCGGGCGGGGAACCGGGCCCCGGCGGCTCCGGCGGGGGCATCCTGGCCTCATGGGTGACCAGGTACGGGAGACGGCGGCCGTCGCGAGGGCGCTCCGGGACGCCGTGCGCGGCGACGTGGACTTCGGCGCGGCGGCCCGCGCCCTGCACACCATGGACGCGTCCAACTACCGCCGCGTCCCCGACGGCGTCGTGGCCCCCCGCGACGCGGAGGACGTGGCCGCCGCGCTGGCCGTGTGCCGTGAGCACGGCGTCCCGGTCGTCCCGCGCGGCGCGGGCACCTCCATCGCCGGGCAGGCGACCGGCACCGGCGTCGTACTGGACTTCACCCGGCACATGAGGGGCATCGCCGCGATCGACCCCGAGGCGCGGACGGCCGTGGTGCAGCCCGGCGTCGTGCTGGACCGGCTGCGCGACGCGGCACGCCCCTACGGCCTGACCTTCGGGCCCGACCCGTCGACGCACAGCCGCTGCACCCTGGGCGGCATGATCGGCAACAACGCGTGCGGGTCGCACTCCGTGGCGTGGGGCACGACCGCCGACAACGTGCGCGGCCTGTCGGTCGTGACGTACGGCGGCACCCGACTGCGCCTGGGCCCCGGCGGGCAGGGCGCGCCGGACGGGCTGGACCGGCTGGTCGGCGACCACCTGGCGGCCCTGCGCACCGGCTTCCCGCCGGGCCTGCCGCGCCGCATCTCCGGCTACGCCCTGGACGCCCTCCTCCCCGAGCGCGGCACCGACCTCGCCCGCGCCTTCTGCGGCAGCGAGGGCACCCTGGGCGTGATGACGGAGGCGACCCTCCGGCTCGTCGAGTCACCGCCCGCCCGCGCCCTCGCCGTCCTCGGGTACGCCGACGAGAGCGCCGCCGCCGAGGCGGCGCCCGGCCTCCTGCCGTACGGCCCGCTCACCGTCGAGGGCATGGCCGAGGACCTGGTGCGCGACCCGGCCGCCCGCGCCGCCCTGCCCCGTGGCGGCGCCTGGCTCTTCGCCGAGACCGGCGGCGCGACTCCCGCCGAGGCCCGGGCGCGGGCGGCCGCCCTGCTCCGGGCCGCCGACGCCCTGGACGGCGCCGTCGTCACCGACCCCGGCCGGCGCGCCCTGTGGCGGGTGCGCGAGGACGCCGCCGGGACCGCGACCCGTACCGCCGGGGGCACCGAGGCGTGGCCCGGCTGGGAGGACTGCGCCGTCCCGCCCGCCCGCCTCGGCGCGTACCTGCGCGACTTCCGCGCCCTGCTCGCCGCACACGGGCTGCACGGCACGCCCTACGGGCACTTCGGGGACGGCTGCGTCCACGTCCGCATCGACTTCGACCTGGTCACCGACGGCGGCGTACGGCGCTTCCGGCGGTTCTCCGAGGAGGTCGCCGACCTGGTGGTCGCCCATGGCGGCTCCCTGTCCGGCGAGCACGGCGACGGCCAGGCGCGCGCCGAGCTGCTGCCGAAGATGTACGGGGAGGAACTGGTCGCCCTCTTCGGGAGGTTCAAGGACCTGTGGGACCCGGCCGGCGGCATGAACCCGGGCGTGCTCGCCCGCCCCGCCCGCCTCGACGAGAACCTGCGGTTCGCCGTCCTCCCGCGCGAACGCGTGGACGTCGCCTTCGGCTACCCGCGCGACGGCGGCGACTTCGCCACCGCCGTACGGCGCTGCGTCGGCGTCGCCAAGTGCCGGGTGGAGGGCCCGAACCAGGGGCCGGCGGTGATGTGCCCGTCGTTCCGGGCGACGGGCGAGGAGCGGCACTCCACGCGCGGCCGGGCCCGGCTGCTGCACGAGATGCTGGCCGGCGAGGTGGTGACCGGCGGCTGGCGGTCGCCCGAGGTGCGGGACGCGCTGGACCTGTGCCTGTCGTGCAAGGGGTGCCGCGGCGACTGCCCGGTGGGGGTCGACATGGCCACGTACAAGGCGGAGTTCCTGCACCACCACTACGCGGGCCGGCCGCGCCCGGCCGCCCACTACACGATGGGCCGCCTGCCGGGGTGGCTGCGCCTCGCGGCCCCCTTCGCCCGGGTCCTCAACGCCGCCGCCCGGGTGCGCCCGCTCGCCGCCCTCGCCAAGCGGGCGGCGGGGATCGCGCCGGAGCGGGACATCCCGGAGCTGGCGGCGGAGACGTTCACCCGCTGGTTCCGGCGGCGGGGGAGCGCGGCCGGGGACCTGGTCCTGTGGCCCGACACGTTCACCGAGCACCTGAGCCCCTCCGTGGGCCGCGCGGCCGTCACCGTCCTGGAGGCGGCGGGGCTGCGCCCGGCGCTGCCGCCCGGCCGGGTGTGCTGCGGCCTCACGTACGTCTCCACCGGCCAGCTCGACCGGGCCCGGACCGTCATGCGCCGCACCCTCGACACCATGGACCCAGCCCTCGGCACACCCGTGGTGGTCCTGGAACCGAGCTGCGCCGCCGCCCTGCGGACCGACCTGCCCGAGCTGCTCCCCGACGACCCCCGCGCCCACCGCCTGGCCGCCTCCGTGCGCACCTTGGCCGAGGCGCTGGAGGAGCACGCCCCCGACTGGCGGCCCCCGCGCCTGGACCGCCCGGTCACCGGCCAGACCCACTGCCACCAGCACGCGGTCCTCGGCGACGCCGCCGACCGCCGCCTGCGCGCCCGCGCGGGGCTCGCCGGTGACCTGGCCGGCGGCTGCTGCGGCCTGGCCGGCGACTTCGGCTTCACGCGCGGCCACTACGACGTCTCCGTGGCGTGCGCGGAGGACCAGCTCCTCCCGGCCGTCCAGGCGGCCGGCCCGGCCGCCGAGGTCCTCGCTGACGGCTTCTCCTGCCGCACCCAGCTGCACCAGCTGGCGGGGGCGCGGGCCAGGCACCTGGCGGAGCTGCTGGCGGAGGGGCTCGGGGGCTGAGGGCGGCCCGTACCGTGGAAGGGTGGGTTCCGCTCCTGCTGGTGCAGTATGTTGGACCACGAGTCCAATGAGCAGTACCTTGCCGAAGAGAAAGTCGTGAGGGTCCCGGTGTGAACGACGCCGCCCGTACGGATGCCGCCACCCGTACCGCAGACGCCTCCGCCGTCGCGCTGCCCGAGGCCGCCGCCGCGCACCCGGACGCCGCCGCGCGGCCGGGCGGTCCGGCGCGGAAGGGCCGGCGGGCCTCGCTCGGTCCGGTGGCGCTGGTGGTGGCCGGCGGGCTGTCCGTGCAGTTCGGGTCGGCGATCGCCGTGCTGCTCATGCCGCGTGCCGGGGCGCTCGGGGTGGTCACCCTCCGGCTGATCCTGGCCGCCGTGGTCCTGCTGGCGGTGTGCCGCCCCGCGGTGCGCGGGTACACCCGGGCCGACTGGGGGACGGTCCTGGCGTTCGGCGCCGCCATGGCGGGCATGAACGTGCTCTTCTACCAGGCCGCCGACCGCATCCCGCTGGGCGCCGCCGTCACCCTGGAGGTGCTCGGCCCGCTCGTCCTGTCGGTGGTCGCCTCGCGCAGGCTGGTCAGCCTCGTGTGGGCCGGGCTGGCGCTGGGCGGCGTGCTGCTGCTGGGCGGCGGCGGGTTCGACCGGCTCGATCCGGCCGGGGCGGTGTTCGCCCTGGCGGCGGGCGCCATGTGGGCCGCGTACATCGTCTTCAGCGCCCGCACCGGGCGGCGGTTCCCGCAAGTCGACGGGCTGGCACTGGCGATGGCCTTCGGCGCGGTGCTGACCCTGCCGCTGGGTATCGCCGAGGCGGGGTCCAGGCTGCTGGTGCCGTCGACGATCGGGCTGGGTCTCGCGGTCGCGCTGATGTCGTCCGTCCTGCCGTACACCCTCGAACTGCTCGCGCTGCGCCGCCTTCCGGCGCCCACCTTCGCCATCCTCATGAGCCTGGAGCCGGCCATCGCGGCGACGGCCGGGTTCCTCGTACTGCATCAAGCCCTTTCGGTCACCGACGCACTGGCGATCGCCCTGGTCATCGCGGCGAGCATGGGCGCGGTGCGGTCGCAGATGGCGAAAAAGTAAAGCAATCATGCTTGCTTGTTTCTTGGGGCGCTGCCATGCTCCGGGGCACGCACTGCCGTGTCCCGGAGGGAGCGCCCCGTGTCCGATGCCCTGCTGGATGACCTGCGCGACGAGAGCGAGGAGCTCGACCGGCTGGTCGCGGACCTGAGACCGGACGGCTGGGTCACCCCCACCCCCGCGCCCCGCTGGACCGTCGCCCACCAGATCGCCCACCTGGCCTGGACCGACGCCGCCGCCCTGCTCGCCGTCACCGACCCGGACGCGTTCCGGGCGTGCGCCGGGGAAGCGCTCAAGGCCCCGGACACCTTCGTCGACGACGGGGCGGAAGCGGGCGCCGCCGCACCGCCCGGCGCGCTCCTCGCCCGCTGGCGGGACGGCCGCGAACACCTCCGCGCCGCCCTCGCCGCCGCCCCCGCCGGAGCCCGCTTCCCCTGGTACGGCCCGCCCATGAGCGCCGCCTCCATGACGACCGCCCGCCTGATGGAGACCTGGGC
The DNA here is from genome assembly GCF_056432045.1 of Streptomyces sp. NPDC045701. Taxonomy (NCBI): domain Bacteria; kingdom Bacillati; phylum Actinomycetota; class Actinomycetes; order Kitasatosporales; family Streptomycetaceae; genus Streptomyces; species Streptomyces sp. NPDC045701. The sequence goes on from NZ_JBWKJV010000020.1 coordinate 85,642, forward strand.
GCACGGCCGGGACGTCGCCGACGCCCTCGGTGTCACCCGCCCCCCGACCGCCCGCCTGCGGCACGTCGCCCGGATCGGCGTACGCGCCCGCGACCACGCCTACGCGAACCGGGGCCTCACCCCGCCCACCGGGCCCTTCCGCGTCGAGCTGACCGCACCGGACGGCACCGACGTGTGGGCGTACGGGCCCGAGGACGCGCCCCAGCGGATCACCGGCCCCGCCCTCGACTTCTGCCTGCTGGTCACCCGGCGCGCCCACCGCGCCGACCTCGCCCTGCGCGCGGAAGGGCCCGACGCCGACCGGTGGCTGGACATCGCGCAGGCCTTCGCCGGACCGGCGGGCCCCGGCCGCCCGGCCAGGGGGACCGCGTGAGGCGCCCGCTGCGGATCGGCAACGCCTCCGGCTTCTACGGCGACCGCTCCGACGCCGTGCGCGAGATGCTCACCGGCGGTGACCTCGACGTCCTGACCGGCGACTACCTCGCCGAGCTGACCATGCTCATCCTGGGCCGCGACCGGCTGAAGGACCCGGGACTCGGCTACGCCAAGACCTTCCTGCGCCAGATGGAGGAGGGCCTCGGGCTCGCCCACGACCGGGGCGTGCGGATCGTGACCAACGCCGGCGGCCTCAACCCGGCCGGACTCGCCGACGCCCTGCGCGCCCTCGCCCGGCGCCTCGGCCTGCCGGAGGTACGCGTCGCGCACGTGGAGGGCGACCAGCTCCCGGTGCCGGAAGGGGCGCTGACGGCCAACGCCTACCTGGGCGGCGGGGGCGTCACCGCGTGCCTGCGCGCCGGGGCGGACGTGGTGGTGACCGGGCGGGTCACGGACGCGGCGCTGGTCAGCGGGCCGGCGGCGTGGTGGTTCGGGTGGGGGCCGGAGGAGTACGACCGGCTGGCGGGCGCGGTGGTCGCCGGGCACGTCCTGGAGTGCGGCACGCAGGCGACGGGCGGCAACTACGCGTTCTTCACCCGCCACGACGTGCGCCGCCCCGGCTTCCCGCTCGCCGAGGTCCACGAGGACGGCTCCGCCGTCGTCACCAAGCACGACGGCACCGGCGGGGTCGTCGACACCGGCACGGTCACCGCACAGCTGCTGTACGAGACGGCGGGCGCGCGGTACGCGGGGCCCGACGTGACCGCCCGGCTCGACACCGTCCGCCTGGACCCGGACGGCCCCGACCGGGTGCGGATCTCCGGCGTGCGGGGCGAGGCGCCGCCCCCGGCGCTGAAGGCCGGGCTGACCCGGCTCGGCGGCTGGCGCAACGAGGTCGTGTTCGTGCTGACGGGACTCGACATCGAGGCCAAGGCGCGGCTGGTGCGCGAGCAGTGGGAGGCCGCCCTCGCGGTGCGGCCCGCCGAGGTGCGCTGGGAACTGGCCCGCACCGACCGGCCGGACGCCGCCACCGAGGAGACGGCCAGCGCCCTGCTGCGGCTGGTCGTCCGGGACGCCGACCCCGACACGGTGGGCCGGACCGTGAGCGGCGCGGCCGTCGAGCTGGCCCTCGGCAGCTACCCCGGCTTCCACGTCACGGCCCCGCCGGGCAAGGGCGCGCCCTACGGAGTGTTCGAGGCGGTGTACGTCGACCCCGGCAACGTCACGCACACCGCCGTGCTCCCGGACGGCGAGCGGGAGGTGATCCCGGCGGCGGTGCGCACAAGGGCGCTGGAACCCGTGCCCGGACCGCCCCTCCCCGAGCCCCTCCCGCCCGGCCCGGTGCGCCGCGCCCCGCTCGGGCTGGTCGCCGGGGCCAGGAGCGGCGACAAGGGCGGCGACGCCAACGTCGGGGTGTGGGCGCCCACCGCCGAGGCGTGGCGCTGGCTCGTCCACGCGCTGACCGCCGACCGGCTGTGCGACCTGCTCCCGGAGGCGCGCGGCCTGCCCGTCGCCCGGCACGTCCTGCCGAACCTGCGCGCGCTGAACTTCACCGTCACCGGCCTGCTCGGCGAAGGCGTCGCCGCCCGGGCCCGGTTCGACCCGCAGGCCAAGGCGCTGGGCGAATGGCTGCGCGCCCGCCACCTCGACATCCCGGAGGCCCTGCTGTGACCGTCCTCCCCACCGCCCTCGACACCGCCGGGCCCGACTACGCCGCCCACCGCGAGGCCATGCTCGCCAAGCTCGCCGACCTGGAGGCGGAGCACGCCGCGGCGCTCGCCGGCGGCGGCCCGAAGTACACCGGCCGGCACCGCGGGCGCGGCAAGCTCCTCGCCCGCGAACGGATCGAGCTGCTGCTCGACCCCGACGCCCCGTTCCTGGAGCTGTCGCCGCTCGCCGCCTGGGGCAGCGACTTCCCCGTGGGCGCGTCGATCGTCACCGGCATCGGGGTCGTCGAGGGCGTCGAGTGCCTGATCACCGCCAACGACCCGACCGTACGCGGCGGCGCGTCCAACCCGTGGACGCTGAGGAAGGCGCTGCGCGCCAACGAGATCGCGTACGCCAACCGCCTGCCCTGCGTCAGCCTCGTCGAGTCGGGCGGCGCCGATCTCCCCTCCCAGAAGGAGATCTTCATCCCCGGCGGGGCGCTGTTCCGCGACATCACCCGGCTGTCCGCCGCCGGGATCCCGACCGTCGCGGTCGTCTTCGGCAACTCCACGGCCGGTGGGGCGTACGTCCCCGGGATGTCCGACCACACGGTGATGATCAAGGAGCGGTCGAAGGTCTTCCTCGGCGGTCCGCCGCTGGTGAGGATGGCCACCGGCGAGGAGAGCGACGACGAGTCCCTCGGCGGCGCCGGGATGCACGCGCGCGTGTCCGGTCTCGCGGACCACTACGCCGTCGACGAGGCGGACGCGATCCGCCAGGCCCGCCGGATCGTCGCCCGCCTCAACCACCGCAAGGCGCACCCCGATCCCGGCCCGGCCGAACCCCCGAAGTACGACCCCGAGGAACTCCTCGGGATCGTGCCCGGCGACCTCAAGGTGCCCTTCGACCCGCGCGAGGTCATCGCCCGGATCGTCGACGGCTCCGACTTCGACGAGTTCAAGCCGCTGTACGGGCCGTCGCTCACCACCGGATGGGCGTCCCTGCACGGCTATCCGGTCGGGATCCTGGCCAACGCCCGAGGGGTGCTGTTCTCCGCCGAGTCGCAGAAGGCGGCGCAGTTCATCCAGCTCGCCAACCAGCGGGACATCCCGCTGCTCTTCCTGCACAACACCACCGGCTACATGGTCGGCAGGGAGTACGAGCAGGGCGGCATCATCAAGCACGGCGCCATGATGATCAACGCGGTGAGCAACTCGAAGGTCCCGCACCTGTCCGTCCTCATGGGCGCCTCGTACGGCGCCGGGCACTACGGCATGTGCGGCCGGGCCTACGACCCCCGGTTCCTGTTCGCCTGGCCCAGCGCCAAGTCCGCCGTCATGGGCCCCGCGCAGCTCGCCGGCGTCCTGTCGATCGTCGCCCGCGCCTCGGCCGCCGCCAAGGGGCAGCCGTACGACGACGAGGGCGACGCCGCGCTGCGCGCCATGGTGGAGCGGCAGATCGAGTCCGAGTCCCTGCCGGCGTTCCTGTCGGGGCGGCTGTACGACGACGGCGTCATCGACCCGCGCGACACCCGCACCGTCCTCGGGCTGTGCCTGTCGGCGATCCACACCGCCCCGGTCGAAGGCGCGCGCGGCGGCTTCGGCGTCTTCCGGATGTGAGGACCACTCCATGATCTCTTCTGTCCTTGTCGCCAACCGGGCCGAGATCGCCCGCCGCGTCTTCCGCACCTGCCGGACGCTCGGCATCGGCACGGTCGCGGTGTACGCGGACCCCGACGCCTCGGCGCCACACGTCCGCGAGGCCGACGCGGCGGTACGGCTGCCGGGCGCGGCGCCCTCGGACACGTACCTGCGCGGCGACCTGATCGTGGAGGCCGCCCTCGCGGCGGGCGCCGACGCGGTGCACCCGGGCTACGGGTTCCTGTCGGAGAACGCCGGCTTCGCGCGGGCCGTCACCGACGCGGGCCTGACGTGGATCGGCCCGCCGCCGAAGGCCATCGACACCATGGCGTCCAAGACGCGGGCGAAGGGGCTGATGGCGGCGGCGGGCGTGCCGCTCCTGGCCCCCGTCGACCCGGCGGCGGCCACCGACGCGGACCTCCCGCTGCTGCTCAAGGCGGCGGCGGGCGGCGGCGGCCGGGGCATGCGGATCGTGCGCGACCTGGCAGCCCTGCCGGGCGAACTGGCGGCGGCGACCGCCGAGGCACGGTCGGCGTTCGGCGACGGCGAGGTGTTCGCGGAGCCGTACGTCGAGCGCGGCCGGCACGTCGAGGTACAGGTCCTCGCCGACGCGCACGGCACGGTGTGGGCGCTCGGCACCCGCGACTGCTCGCTCCAGCGCCGGCACCAGAAGGTGATCGAGGAGGCCCCGGCGCCCGGCCTCGGCCCCGCCCTCCGCGCGACCCTGCACGCCTCGGCGGTGGCGGCCGCGCGGGCGGTGGGGTACGTCGGCGCGGGCACCGTCGAGTTCCTGGTCGCCGGGGAGCGGGCGTACTTCCTGGAGATGAACACCCGGCTCCAGGTCGAACACCCCGTCACCGAGGCCGTCTTCGGCCTGGACCTGGTCGCCCACCAGGTGCGGATCGCCGAGGGCGCCGCGCTGGGGCCGCGGCCCCCCGAGCCGCGGGGCCACGCCGTGGAGGCCCGGCTCTACGCCGAGGACCCGGCCCGCGACTGGGCCCCGCAGACCGGCGTCCTGCACGCGCTGGACGTCCCACCGGGCGAGGGCCTCCGCGTCGACGCCGGGTACGGCGCCGGCGACACCGTCGGCGTCCACTACGACGCCATGCTCGCCAAGGTGATCGCCCACGCCCCCACCCGCGAGGAGGCCGTCCGCAGGCTGGCCCACGCCCTGGCGCGCGCCCGGGTGCACGGACCGGTCACCAACCGGGACCTGCTCGTGGCGTCGCTGCGGCACCCGGACTTCGCGGCCGGGCACCTCGACACCGGGTTCTACGAGCGGCACCTGCCCGCGCTGACCGCGCCCGCGCCCGGCGAGGCGGAGGCCGCCGTCGCCGCCGCCCTCGCCGCCGCGTCCCGCCGCTCCGGGCGCTTCGGCGCCTTCCGCAACGTCCCGTCGCAGCCGCAGACCGCCCGGTACGGCGACCACGAGGTGCGCTACCGCCCCACCCGGGACGGCGGGTTCACCGTCGCGTCGCACCCGCACGCGCGCGTGGTGGACGTCTCGCCCGGGCGCGTGAGCCTCGACGTGGGCGGCGTCGTCCGGCGCTTCGCGGTGGCCGCGTACGGCGACGGCACCGTGCACGTGGACACGCCGGGCGCCGCTTACCGGCTGACCGCCCACCCCCGGTTCACCGACCCGGTCGAGCGCGCCGCTCCCGGCTCGCTGCTCGCGCCCATGCCCGGCACCGTCGTCCGGGTCGCCGGCGTCGAGGCGGGCGACCGCGTCGAGGCCGGGCAGCCGCTCGTCTGGCTGGAGGCGATGAAGATGGAGCACCGCGTCACCGCTCCCGCCTCCGGCACGCTCACCGCGCTCCACGCCGTCCCCGGCCGCCAGGTCGAGGTCGGAGCCCTGCTCGCCGTCGTAGAAGAGTCGCCCGAAGAGGAGACAGAGCAATGAGCACCGTCGTCGAGACCGAAGAGCACACCGCCCTGCGTGCCGCCGTCGCCGCCCTCGGCCGCCGCCACGGACGCGAGCACGACCGCGAGGCCCTGTGGCGGGAGGCCGGCAAGCTCGGCTACCTCGGCGTCAACCTGCCCGAGGAGTACGGCGGCGGGGGCGGCGGCATGGCCGAACTGTCCATCGTCCTCGAAGAGCTGGGCGCGGCGGGCTGCCCGCTGCTGATGATGGTCGTCTCGCCCGCCATCTGCGGCACCGTCATCGCCCGCTTCGGCACCGACGGGCAGAAGGCCCGCTGGCTCCCCGGCCTCGCCGACGGCACCCGCACCATGGCGTTCGGCATCACCGAGCCCGACGCGGGCTCCAACTCCCACCGGATCACCACCACCGCCCGCCGCGACGGGGACGGCTGGGTCCTCACCGGCCGCAAGGTGTTCATCTCCGGCGTCGACATCGCCGACGCCACGCTCGTCGTCGGGCGCACCGAGGACGCCCGGACGGGGAAGCTCAAGCCCTGCCTGTTCGTCGTCCCCCGCGACACCCCCGGGTTCGTGCGGCGGCGGATCGACATGGAACTCGACGCCCACGAGAAGCAGTTCGAGCTGACCCTCGACGACGTACGGCTGCCCGGCGACGCCCTGGTGGGCGAGGAGGACGCCGGGCTGCTCCAGCTGTTCGCCGGGCTCAACCCCGAGCGGATCATGACCGCCGCGTTCGCCGTCGGCATGGGCCGGTACGCGCTCGCGCGGGCCGTCGCGTACGCCGGGGAACGCCAGGTCTGGAAGGCCCCCATCGGCGCCCACCAGGCCATCGCCCACCCGCTGGCCCAGTCCCACATCGAGCTGGAGCTGGCCCGGCTGATGATGCGCAAGGCCGCCCACCTCTACGACGCGGGCGACGACACCGGCGCCGGCGAGGCCGCCAACATGGCCAAGTACGCCGCAGCCGAGGCGTGCGTCGCGGCGGTCGACCGGTCCGTGCACACCCTCGGCGGCAACGGCCTCACCCGCGAGTTCGGCCTCGCCTCGCTCATCACCGCGTCACGAGTGGCACGCATCGCTCCGGTCAGCCGGGAAATGATTCTGAACTACGTGTCCCACCGGACCCTGGGCCTGCCCAAGTCGTACTGACTCGTACTGACCCCGGCGCCGGCAGTCGTACCGACAGGAGCCGTGATGGTGTTCCACAGCGCGTACGCGGACGTCCCGACCGTTTCCCTCCCCATCCACGACGCGGTACTGGCCGGGCCGTCCGCCGCGCACCCCGACGAGGTCGCCCTCGTCGACGGGGCGGGCGACCTGACCCTCACCTACGGGCAGCTCGACACCTACCACCGGCGGGTCGCCGCCGCGCTCGCCGAGGCGGGGCTGCGCAAGGGCGACGTCCTCGCCCTGCACAGCCCCAACACGGTCGCCTACCCGGTGGTGTTCTACGCCGCCACGCGCGCGGGGGCCGCCGTCACCACCGTCCACCCGCTGGCCACCCCGGACGAGTTCGCCAAGCAGCTGCGGGACTCCTCCGCCCGCTGGATCGTCACCGTCTCGCCGCTCCTGCCCGCCGCGCGGCGGGCCGCCGAGCTGGCGGGCGGCGTCGCCGAGATCTTCGTCTGCGACGAGGCCCCCGGGCACCGGTCCGTCCTGGACATGCTCGGCTCCACCGCCCCCGAACCGGCCGTCACCATCGACCCGGACGAGGACCTCGCCGCCCTGCCGTACTCCTCGGGCACCACCGGCGTCCCCAAGGGCGTCATGCTCACCCACCGTTCCCTCGCCACCAACCTCGCCCAGCTTGAGCCGACCATCCCCCTGGGCCCCGGCGACCGGATCCTGGCCGTTCTGCCCTTTTTCCACATATACGGGCTGACCGCCCTGATGAACGCCCCCCTGCGGCAGGGCGCCACCGTCGTCGTCCTGCCCCGCTTCGTACTCGACCAGTTCCTCGGGGCGATCGAGCAGCACCGCATCAACGCCCTGTACGTCGCCCCGCCGATCGTCCTGGCGCTCGCCAAGCACCCGGCGGTCGAACGCTACGACCTGTCCTCCCTGGAGTACGTCGTCAGCGCCGCCGCCCCGCTGGACGCCCGCCTCGCCGACGCCTGCTCGGCCCGCCTCGGCCTGCCACCGGTGCGCCAGGCGTACGGGATGACGGAACTGTCGCCCGGCACGCACGTCGTGCCCCTGGACGCCACCGACCCCCCGCCCGGAACGGTGGGCAGGCTGCTGCCCAACACCGAGATGCGGCTGCTGTCCCTGGACGACTCCGCCAAGGACGTCGCCCCCGGCGAGGAGGGCGAGATCGCGATCCGGGGCCCGCAGGTCATGAAGGGCTACCTGGGCCGCCCCGACGCGACCGCCGCGATGATCGACGCCGACGGCTGGCTGCACACCGGGGACGTCGGGCGGGTGGACGAGGACGGCTGGCTGTTCGTCGTCGACCGGGTCAAGGAACTGATCAAGTACAAGGGTTTCCAGGTCGCCCCGGCCGAGCTGGAGGCGCTGCTGCTCACCCACGAGTCGGTCGCGGACGCGGCGGTGACGGGCGTGTACGACGAGGACGGCAACGAGATCCCCAAGGCGTACGTCGTCCGGCAACCCGGGGCGAACGACCTGAGCGGCGACGACATCATCGCCTTCGTGGCGGGGAAGGTCGCCCCGTACAAGAAGATCCGGCGCGTCGAGTTCATCGACGGCGTGCCGAGGGCGGCGTCGGGAAAGATCCTCCGGCGCGAACTGAGGGAGCGGGAAGGCGCATGACGAGTCTCGTCACCACCGCGCACGAGCGGGGCATCACCACCCTGACGCTGGACTCTCCGGACAACCGCAACGCCCTGTCGGCGCGGCTCGTCCGGGAGCTGGCGGGAGCTCTGGAGGCGTGCGGCAAGGACCCGGCCGTACGGGCGGTGGTGCTCACCCACGCCGGGTCCACGTTCAGCGCGGGCGCCGACCTGAAGGCGCCGCCCAGCCCGTACACGTTCGTGGCGCTGCTGCGGGCGATCGTGGAGCTGCCCAAGCCGGTGGTGGCCCGGGTCAATGGGCACGTACGGGCCGGGGGGCTCGGCCTCCTCGGGGCGTGCGACATCGTGGCGGCGGGGACGGGCGTCGACTTCGCGCTGACGGAGGTGCGGATAGGGGTGGCACCGTCGGTGATCTCCCTGACCCTGCTGCCCCGCCTCGACCCCCGGGCCGCCGCCCGCTACTACCTCACCGGGGAGCGGTTCGACGCGGCCGAGGCCGCCCGGATCGGCCTGGTCACCGTGGTCGGGGAGGACGTGGACGCGGCGCTCGCCCCCGTGCTGGACGGGCTGCGCCGGGCCTCCCCGCAGGGGCTGGCGGAGGCCAAGAGGCTGGTCACGGCTAGTGTGCTGGAGAGCTTCGAGCGCGACGCGGAGGACTTCGTGCAGCGCTCGGCCTCGCTCTTCGCCTCGGCGGAGGCACGCGAGGGGATGACGGCCTTCATCGAACGACGGGACCCCGCATGGGTGGTGTGACGACTGCCGCGAAGGAGCCGAAGCAGGACCGCAGCCGGGCCACCCGGCAGCGGCTCCTCGCGGCGGCGGTGGCCTGCCTGGCGGAACACGGCTGGGCGGGCTCGACCGTCTCCGTCGTCGCCGAACGCGCCGGCGTCTCCCGGGGCGCGGCGCAGCACCACTTCCCGACGCGGGAGGACCTGTTCACGGCGGCGGTCGAGTACGTCGCCGAGGAACGCTCCCAGGCGCTGCGCGCCCTGCCCGGCCAGGACCGCGCCGCGGTCGTCGCCGCCCTGGTCGGCCTCTACACCGGCCCGTTGTTCCGGGCGGCCCTGCACCTGTGGGTGGCCGCCTCCGACGAGGAGCAGCTGCGTCCCCGGGTGACCGAGCTGGAGGCCCGCGTCGGCCGCGAGACGCACCGCATCGCCGTCGAGCTGCTGGGCGCCGACGAGTCCCGCCCCGGGGTCCGCGAAACGGTCCAGGGCTTCCTGGACATGGCGCGCGGCCTGGGCCTGGCGAACCTCCTCACCGACGACTCCGGGCGCCGCGAGCGGGTGGTGGCCCAGTGGGCGGCCCTGCTGGACGAGGCGCTCGGCTGAGCGGTGGAACGGACGACGGCGCCGCCCCTTCGCGGGTGCGGCGCCGTCGGCGTACGTGACCGGCGTCAGCCGGCGATGTCCTCGTACCCGGCGACCTCGTGCGGGCCGCGCGGGCCGGGGCCCACGTACCGCGCCGAGGGCCGGACCAGGCGGCCGGTGCGCTTCTGCTCCAGGATGTGCGCCGACCAGCCGGCCGTGCGGGCGCAGGTGAACATGGACGTGAACATGTGCGCCGGGACCTCCGCGAAGTCCAGCATGATCGCGGCCCAGAACTCCACGTTCGTCGCCAGGACGCGGTCCGGGCGGCGGTTGTGCAGCTCCTCCAGCGCCGCCTTCTCCAGGGCCTCGGCGACCTCGAAGCGCGGCGCGCCGAGCTCCTTGGCGGTGCGCCGCAGCACGCGGGCGCGCGGGTCCTCGGCGCGGTAGACGCGGTGGCCGAAGCCCATCAGGCGCTCGCCCTTGTCGAGGGCCTGGCGGACGTAGGCGCCGGCGTCCCCGGTGCGCTCGATCTCCTCGATCATGCCGAGCACGCGGGACGGCGCTCCGCCGTGCAGCGGGCCCGACATGGCGCCGACGGCACCCGACAGGGCCGCGGCCACGTCCGCGCCGGTGGAGGCGATGACGCGGGCGGTGAAGGTGGAGGCGTTCATGCCGTGTTCGGCGGCGGACGTCCAGTACGCGTCGACGGCCTTGACGTGCTTGGGGTCCGGCTCGCCGCGCCAGCGGATCATGAACCGCTCGACGACCGATTCGGCCTTGTCGATCTCGCTCTGCGGGACCATCGGCAGGCCCTGCCCGCGCGCCGACTGGGCGACGTACGACAGCGCCATGACGGCGGCGCGCGCCAGGTCGTGGCGGGCCTCCTCCACGTCGATGTCGAGGAGCGGCCTCAGGCCCCACACGGGCGCCAGCATGGCGAGCGCCGACTGGACGTCGACGCGGATGTCCCCGGAGTGCACCGGGATCGGGAACGGCTCGGCGGGCGGCAGGCCGGGGTTGAACGCCCCGTCGACCAGCAGGCCCCAGACGTTGCCGAAGGAGACCTGGCCCACCAGGTCCTCGATGTCGACGCCCCGGTAGCGCAGGGCGCCGCCCTCCTTGTCCGGTTCGGCGATCTCCGTCTCGAACGCGACGACTCCTTCGAGTCCGGGTACGAAGTCGGACATCAGGCGGCTCCTCGTGAGGTGTGCGACAGGTCGGGGTGTCGTCCGGGTGGTGCGGTGATGCCCCGTAAGGCTGGTGGTCATCCTCACCGTCGTAGGGAGGGAACAGTGACCCAGCCCAAGAGTCTGTCGGGTTCACCCGATGCGGGGAAGCGTGACATCCGGCACACTCCGCCGAACCGGTCAGGAAGATTAGTGGCACGCGGTGCCGGGCAGACTGGGCGGCTACGGCAGGATGGCCCTGTGGCAGACGCTCTCGATCCCGCAGCTCTCGATCCGGCCGACATGCGCGAGCAGTACCGCACCGCCGAGTTCCTGGAGGCGGACCTCGCGGCCGAACCGATGGAGCAGTTCGCCCGGTGGTTCGCGCAGGCCGCCGACAGCGACGCGATCACCGAACCCAACGCCATGATCGTCTCGACGGCCACGCCCGACGGCCGGCCCTCCGCGCGGACGGTACTGCTGAAGCACTACGACGAACGAGGGTTCGTCTTCTTCACCAACTACGGCTCCCGCAAGGGCCTGGAGCTGGAGACCAACCCGTACGTCTCGCTCCTCTTCCCCTGGCACCCCGTCGCCCGCCAGGTGCTCGTCACCGGTACCGCGAGCCGCGTCGGCCGGGACGAGACGGCCGCCTACTTCCGCACCCGGCCGCACGGCTCCCAGCTCGGCGCCTGGGCGAGCGAGCAGTCCTCGGTGATCGCCTCGCGCGCGGAGCTGCTCGCCCGGTACGAGGAACTCGCGGCCCGCTACCCGGAGGGCGAGCAGGTGCCCGTCCCGCCGCACTGGGGCGGGTTCCGGATCGACCCCGGGACGGTCGAGTTCTGGCAGGGCCACGAGAACCGCCTGCACGACCGGCTGCGGTACGTGCGCGAGGGCGGGGCCGCCTGGCGGATCGAGCGGCTGGCGCCGTAGGCGTTCCCACGAGAAGTCGACGGCAGCGAGCGGCGGACCGCCCGCCACCAGCGCGTACTGGACGAACAGCGCCCCGCGCCGCGTCCGGTGGCCCACCGCGTCCCCGGGCAGGCACATCGCCCACAGTCCCACCAGCCCCGACGGGCTCAGGGACCACATGGCCAGGTCCTTGAGGGGCCGCTGACGCTCACCAGGTAGGCGATCCCCAGCAGCGCCGGTCCGGTCCCCGCGGAAGACGCGTACGGCCTTCGTGCCGGGCGCGAAGGGGTGCCGGCGGGGTCGCGGGCCGCCTCGCGGGCTTCGATGGCGTCGGGGTTGTCCGTACGGCCACCCCGCGCGGCGGCCGGCGGGTTCGGCGTCGGCGCCGGTACTCAACCTCGCACGCGTGTGCGTACCCGGACCGGTTCCCGCCCCCGGCCCGCGCGCCGTCCGGACCTCGGCCCCGCGCCGTTCGCCCCGGGCACGCAGAAACCCGCGGGCTCTGGCTCTCCTGACGGAGAGGCCGGCCGGATGTGCCGGCGAACCCGCGGGTCGGTGACTGCTTGGGATTGCGGCAGGAGGCCTGCCGACATTGCACAGAGTGCGACGACGGGCCTCAGCCCGCAGTCACCTCACGCATCCGAAAAGAAACCACTTCCGGATCACCTCCTTTCCTCGTGTGCTCCACACCCTAGAAAGCCCCGGCCGCGCCCCACAACCGGTTTTTCGCACCGGGTGATTTCCGGGAACCGGCTGTGCTCTGGGTCACGTTCCAGTTGAATGGCCGGTGGCGTGCACGTGCACGTGAGTACACGTCCTGCAGGGGGTGCCGGGATGAGTGCGTCCAGGAGCGAGACCGCCAAGGCTCTGGGGCCCGGGGCGGAGCTGCTCGCCGCGCTGCTCGACGGGATGGACGCCGCGCTGTGCGCGTTCGACGCCCACGGGGTGATCACCCACTGGAACCGCGAGGCCGAGCGGATCCTCGGGTGGAGCGCCGAGGAGGCCGTCGGGCGCACCGGGTTCGCCGGGTGGGCCGTGCGCAGCGCCGACGCCGACGACGTCCACCGGCGTCTGATGGCCGTCATGGACGCGCCCGGCCGTCAGGTGAACGAGTTCGCCCTCCTCCGCAAGGACGGCGGGCGGGTGCTGGTGCGGACCCAGTCGGCCGGGGTGCGCGGCGCGGACGGCGGGCCGGCCGGGGTGTACTGCGCGTTCAGCGAGGTGCACGCCCAGATCGACCTGGAGCGGTCGATCGCCCTGAGCGAGGCCCTCTTCGACGACGCCTCCTGGGGCGTCGTCCTGGTCGACGTGGACCTCCGCCCCACCGTGGTCAACGCCCACGCCGCACGGGCCCTGGGCGCCTCCCGTGCGTCGCTGCTGGGCCGGCCGCTCGGGGAACTGGTCGTGCAGGGCGTGGAGGAACTGGAGGGCGCCCTCCATCACGTACTGGCCGAAGGGGCGCCCCGGGCGCTGGTCGAGCTGTGGGTGACGCTGCGGACGCCGGAGGGGGAGCGGCGGCGCTGCTGGCGCAGCGGTTTCCTGCGGCTGGCGTCCCCGCTGGCGGAGGAGCCGGTGCCGCTGGGCATCGGGTGGCTGTTCCAGGACGTCACCGACGCGAAGCTGGCGGAACAGGAGGCCGACCGGCTGCGGTTCCGCACCAGCCAGCTGCACCGGGCGGGCAACGCGGCGGCGGAGTGCGAGGACCCGATGGAGGCGGCGGTCGTGCACCTGGACTTCGCGCTGGCCGGATTCGCCGACCACGCCCTGATGGACCTGGTCGAGGGCGACCGCCTCGTGCGGGCCGCCGCCTCCCCGACAGGTGCGCCCGGGCCGGTGGCCCGCCCGGCCGGCGCCGGGATCCCGGTCCGGTACGCGGCCGGGCACCCCGCCCTCCAGGCGGTGGACCGGGCGGGTTCCGTGCGGGCGAGCGCCTCGTCGGAGGCGTGGGCGGCCGAGCGCCAGTGGCCGCGGGAGGCGGCGCACGCGCTGTGCGCGGTGCTCCGCAGCCGGGGCCGGACGCTGGGCGTGGTGACCTTCCTGCGCTCCGGCAACCGCCCGGCCTTCGAGCGCCCGGACGCGGTGTACGCCGAGAGCGTCGCGGCGCGCGTGGCGGCGGCGGTCGACCTCGCGGGCACGGCCGGCGGCTGAGCGGCGGCCGGCCCCCGGGGAGCGGGCGGCGGTGCGACCGGAGCGGGTGCCTAGTGGCGGAAGAAGATCCGGTCCGCGTACTCGCTCATCACCCGGCCGTTCCACTCGTGGCCGCCGTCGACGTTGCCCGAGCGCAGCAGGGGAGGTTCGATGCCTCGTGCCACCAGGGCCTCGGTGGCGGCCGCCATCACCGCCTGCATCAGGGCGCTGGTGACGACCGTGGACGCCGGGGCGAACGGCGCCTCGACGCCCTCATGGGTGAGCTCCGCGTCCCCCACGGCGATCTTGGAGTCCAGGACGACGTCGCAGTGGTCCTTGAGGAAGGTGCCCGACACATGGCGGGGCTTCGTCTCGCGCGCGTACGCCACCGACGTGACGCCGATGACCTTCAGGCCGAGCGCGCGGGCGTTCATCGCCATCTCGACGGGCAGGGCGTTGCGACCGGACAGCGAGACGACGATCAGCACGTCGCCGGCCCTGGCGGGCGAGGAGTCGAGGACCGCGCCGGCCAGGCCGTCCACCCGTTCGAGGGCGGATCCGAGCGTGGCGGGCATGACGTCGACGCCGACGACGCCCGGTACGGCGAGCAGGTTCACCAGCGCCAGCCCGCCGGCCCGGTAGACCACGTCCTGGGCGGCGAGCGAGGAGTGGCCGGCGCCGAACGCGAACAGCCGGCCGCCCCCGGCGACCGTGTCGGCGATGGTCGCGCCGGCGGCGGCGATCCGCGGCGCCTCCTCCTCGCGCACGCGCTGGAGCAGGGCGATGGTGGCGTCGAAGAACCGGTCGGCCAGCTTGCTCTCACCGCTGGTGTCAGGCATGGCGTCGGGCCCCTTCTCTCCGTGTCGCGGATCACGTTGCGGTCTGGACCATTGCTCTGTCAATACCGGGGGTCGTCCACGGCGCGGCACGGTTGTCGGCGCCATGCGCAAGAATTGAGTCAGGGCCAGCGCACGAATATCTCGAGGGGCACGTATGTCCGGACTGATCGACACCACGGAGATGTATCTCCGCACCATCCTCGAGCTCGAAGAGGAAGGTGTGGTGCCCATGCGCGCCCGCATCGCCGAGCGGCTGGACCAGAGCGGGCCGACCGTCAGCCAGACGGTCGCCCGGATGGAGCGGGACGGTCTGGTGACCGTCGCGGGCGACCGGCACCTGGAGCTGACCGACGAGGGACGCCGCCTGGCCACGCGCGTGATGCGCAAGCACCGGCTGGCCGAATGTCTGCTGGTCGATGTGATCGGCCTGGAGTGGGAGCAGGTCCACGCCGAGGCCTGCCGCTGGGAGCACGTGATGAGCGAGGCGGTCGAGCGCCGCGTGCTGGAGCTGCTGCGGCACCCCACGGAGTCTCCGTACGGAAACCCGATCCCGGGTCTGGAGGAGCTGGGCGAGGAGGCGGGGACCGAGGCGTTCCTGGACGAGGGCATGGTGTCGCTGGCCGAACTGGACGCGGGCCCGGAGGGCAAGACCGTGGTGGTGCGCCGGATCGGTGAGCCGATCCAGACGGACGCCCAGCTGATGTACACCCTGCGCCGCGCGGGCGTGCAGCCCGGTTCGGTGGTGAGCGTCACGGAGTCCGCGGGCGGGGTGCTGGTCGGCAGCAGCGGTGAGGCCGCGGAACTGGGCGCGGACGTCGCGTCGCACGTCTTCGTCGCCAAGCGCTGACCCCCGGCCCGGGGGCGCCCACCCCGCCGGTGGGGGCGGGAAGCGGTCCCCGGCTTCCCGGGAGGCCGCGGGCCGGGCGCAGTGCGGGGGAGCCGCCGTCGGTGCCGCAGGCCGCCGCGGGGGGCCGTCCGGCACGGCTCCGCCCGGGCGGGATCCCGCCCACGAGGGGGCGGAACGCGCTTTCGAGCGGAATGGCAGCGCACGGGCAGCCGCCGTGCCAGTCTTGGCCTGAGGCATATGACCTGAGTGGGCGGCGGCCCAGGCTCCGCGCCCGGGGAGGGAGCAGGTTGATGCGCCCGCCCGGACGTCCTGAACAGCGCGAGAGCCCCGGCGCCTCGCGACGCCGGGGCCCGGCCTCCCCTGTGTCGACCCGGAGCCCCGAGCTCTCAGGGTCTTTCCCCTCGGACCCTTTTCCCCGAGCGGTCCGCCTCCCGATGAAGATCTCCCCTCGGCGACGGCCGCCAATCCTGGAGCCGGGTCACTCGAACGAGCGGTGTTGCGGGCGGGAGCCCTTTTTTCGAATGCAAGTTCGATAGTCTGGCTCGCGCACGTGACAGAAGGGGGTGTCAGGACACATGGTGCGACGCATCGACCTGACCGGAGCCGACGGCTTACGCCTCGCCGCCTGGGAGTTCGCCGACCCGCCGAAGGACCGGCCGGCCGGTGACGCCGACCAGGCGCCCGGGGTCCTCCTCCTGCACGGCCTGATGGGCCGCGCCGCGCACTGGGCCCCGACCGCGCGCTGGCTCTCCGAGCGGTACCGCGCGGTCGCGCTCGACCAGCGCGGGCACGGGCGCAGCGCCAAGCCCGCCGAAGGCCCCTTCACCCGCGAGGCGTACGTCGCCGACGCCGCCGCCGCGGTCGAGCAGCTCGGGCTCGCCCCGGTCACCCTCATCGGCCACTCCATGGGGGCCCTGACGGCCTGGCAGCTCGCCGCGGAGCGCCCCGACCTCGTACGGGCCCTGGTCATCTGCGACATGCGCGCCTCCGCCCTGGGCGCCGCGTCGCAGCGCGAGTGGGAGGACTGGTTCCGCTCCTGGCCGCTGCCGTTCGCCACGCTCGCCGACGTACGGAGGTGGTTCGGCGAGGACGACCCCCGGGTGGAGCGCCCCAACCCGGCTCGCGGCGCGTTCTTCGCCGAGGTCATGGCCGAGGGCCCGGACGGCTGGCGGCCCCTGTTCTCCCGCCGCCAGATGCTCACCTCCCGCGAGACCTGGGTCTACGACGCCCACTGGGACTCGCTGGGCCAGGTCCGCTGCCCCACCCTCGTGGTCCGGGGGCTCGACGGCGAACTGGGCCGCGCGGAGGCCCAGGAAATGGTCCGGGTCCTTCCCCAGGGGCGGTACGCCGAGGTCCCGGACGCCGGCCACCTCGTCCACTACGACCAGCCGGAGGGCTGGCGCGCCGCCCTCACGCCCTTCCTGGAGGAGGTCAGCCCTTGCTGACCGCCGCCAGGATCTCCGGGAGCCGGTCCGCCGTGCGCGGTGCGGCAACACGCAGGCCCGCCCAGGCCAGCAGCGCGCCCCAGGCCGCGCCCAGCACCAGGAGCAGCAAGCGCCCCGCCATGTCCGCGTCCGTCACGTTCAGCCAGATCGTGAGGGCGATCGGCGGCGCGCACAGCAGCGCCGCCGTGACCATGCCGCCCGTGAGGGAGATCCACGCCAGCCCCGCCTGTCCCGGTGCCACGTTCTTGAACCCGCTGTCCTGCGGAATCGAGTACGGGAAGAGGGACGACGCCACCGCGCCCGTCCCCAGCATCGCGCCCAGCACCCCGAACGACAGCCCCAGCGCCTCCGGCAGCGTCCGCCAGTCGCCCAGCACCGCGGCGGTGACCGTGGTCACCACCACCACGAACGGCAGGGTGATCACCAGCAGGGCCAGGGCACGCCCCCGCAGCTCCACGTAGGCGTCGCGCGCCGAGGAGATCGTCGTCGCGACCATCCAGAAGGCCGAGGTGTCCTGGCCGAACTGGTTGTACATCAGGATGCCGAGCATCCCCGCCGCGAAGCACGCGAAGTACACCGACCCGGTGCCCTGCAACGCGTTGAACAGCGGCACGATCAGCCCGATCGCCAGCGACGTCACCCACGCCGCCTTCGTCCTGGGGTCGCGCACCACGTACCGCAGACTCCGCGCCACCACCGTGCCGGTCCGCCCCTCGGGCCACAGCCACCCCGGGGTACCCGCCCGCGACGGACGGGAGGCCGCCGCCAGGGTCGAACCGTCCGGCGCCGTCATCAGCCGCACCAGGCTGCGCCGCCAGGCGTACAGCAGCGCCCCCAGCGCGGCCACCGACAGCAGCAGGCCGGCCACGGCCTCCCCGTACGCACCCTCGCCCGCCGAGCCGACCGCCGCGACCGCCGACGCGGGCGGGATCCACCGCACCACCTCCGCCACCGGGTCCAGCGCCGACAGACCGCCCGCCCTGCCGAGCCGCTGCGCCCCGAAGTTGACGACCTGGATGCCCACCGCGATCACCAGGCCGCTCAACACCGCCAGGTCCCGGCCCTTGCGGGACGTCAACAGCCGGACGTTCGCCGCCGCGACCGACCGCGCCAGCGCCACGCACACCAGCAGCACCAGCGGGACGGCCACCACCGCCACCACCGCCGCGAACGCCCCGCGCGCCAGCGCGACCGCCGAACCGGCCGCCAGGCACAGCGTGAACAGCGGCCCGATCCCCACCAACGACGACACCAGCAACGCCCGCACCAACGGCCCCGGCTGCAACGGCAGCATCACCAGCCGCGTCGGATCGAGCGTCTCGTCCCCGCTGGGGAAGAACAGCGGCATCACCGCCCACCCCAGCGCCAGCAGCCCCGTCAGCAACACCGTGACCGTGACCGCGTGCGCGCTGCCCCGCAGCAACACCAGCCCCAGCAACTGCCCTGCCGCGAACAGCAACGCCAGCACGGCGGACGCCGCGTACGCCGCCGTGCGCCCGGCCGACTGCCGCAGACCATTGCGCAGCAACGACACCTTGAGCCGTACGAGCACCCCGGTCGGCGTCACCGGCCACCGCCCAGCCAGTCCAGCGACTCGCCCGCGTCCCGGCCCCGCGCCCCCACCAGCTCCAGGAACGCGGCCTGCAACGACGGCGCATCGCCCCGTACCTCGGCCAGCGTGCCCTGCGCCCGGACACTGCCCGCCGCCATCACCGCGACCCAGTCGCAGAGCGACTCCACCAGCTCCATCACATGGCTGGAGAACACCACGGTCGCACCCGAGGCCGTGTACCGCTCCAGCACCCCGCGGATCGTCTGCGCCGACACCGGGTCCACGCCCTCGAACGGCTCGTCGAGGAACAGGACCTCGGGATTGTGGAGGAGCGCCGCCGCGAGGCCGATCTTCTTGCGCATCCCGGTCGAGTAGTCCACGACCAGCTTGTTCCGCGCCCCCGCCAGGTCCAGCACGTCCAGCAGTTGGGCCGCCCGCTTGTCGACCTCGTCCCCGGGCAGCCCCCGCAGCCGCCCGGTGTACGCGAGGAGCTCCCGGCCCGACAGCCGCTCGAACAGCCGCAGCCCCTCCGGCAGCACACCGATCCGGGCCTTGACGGCGGCCGGATCGCGCCACACGTCATGCCCCACCACCTCGACCCGGCCCCGGTCGGGACGCAGCAGCCCCGTCACCATCGACAGCGTCGTCGTCTTCCCCGCCCCGTTGGGACCCACCAGCCCGATGAACCGGCCCGCCGGAAGCACCAGATCCACCCCGGCGACGGCGATCTGCTCGCCGAACCGCTTCCACAAACCCTCGACCCGCACCGCCGGTGCGAGCCCCTCCGCCACTTGGTCCGGCATGGTCACTGCCTCCCGTAGTCCCCGTGAAACACGGGACCAGCCTACGGACGCGCCGGCGCGCGCGGAGGGGTCGCGACCGGCAGTCAGCGCCGGTCAGGCCTGCCGGGTCCGGGCATCGGCGGCCTCCCGGGCGCAGGCGTACGCCAGCGGGCAGATCAGCTCCTCCACGTCCGGCAGCCACCGGTTCGCCGGTGTGGGGTGACGCGCCCACTGCACCGCGCCGCGCCCGCCCACGCGGGTCGGCGGAGCGGCCACGTACATCCCCTCGCCCCGTGCCACCAGGTCGATACCGCTCGGCGACCACCCCAGCTTGCGGACCAGGTCCGGCACCTTGGCGGCGGCGCCCGGCAGGACGAAGAACATCGTCCGGCGGTCCGGGGTGCAGGTGACCGGGCCGAGCGCCAGGCCCATCCGCTCCATCCGCGCCAGCGCCAGGCAGCCCGCCGCCTCCGGGACGTCCAGCGCGTCGAACGTGCGGCCCGTGGGCAGCAGGATCGACGCCCGGGGCTGCTTCCCCCACAGCCGGCGCGCCGCCACGGCGCTGCCGGTCGCCTGCGCCGCCCAGTCCGGACGCGCCGGGTGCGCCCCCGGCGCGGGACAGGCGGTGTCACCGCACGAGCACCGCTCCGTGCCCTCGACCGCCTCCAACCAGGTACCGGGGAACACGTCCCAGTGCCGGTCCTCCGCGTACCGCACGGCGCTGTCCAGCAGTTGTTCGCCGCGCTGCTTGGGGATCTGTGCGGCTTCCGTGACTCCGATGGTCTCTTCCACGAAAGAACTCAACTCCCCACCCCACCGGGGGTTACGGGGCGCGGGAAGGGAGGCCGAGGAGCATCGATTCGGCATCCGGGGCGCATGGAAGCACGGACGGGGGCGCGCATGAGCGCCGGGTGCGGAGCCCGGGTAGCCACTGTCGGGGGAGGTGGGAACACCGCGGTCTCCCGCCATCGCACGACCTGTCGGTCTTCGTCGGCACATGGTGCGGGACCAGCCGCTCCGGTGCCTTCCACCCACTTCGGTAACTGTGCGTGCCCTTCCTCATGGTTCCTCGGTTTCGTCAGTGTTCGCAGGTCAACTTCTGCATTCTCCGCATATCAGCCGGGCAGTGATCAGCAGACCTGATCACCGCGGCAACAGGGGGTAGTCATGGCAGCGAGGCCGCTCGTCGCCCGTCAGCCGAACGAACGGCTGCAGGCTCTCATCCAGGAAGCAGGGTGCTCCAACGCCGGGCTCGCCCGCCGGGTGAACATGGTCGGGCAGGAGCGCGGACTCGACCTGCGGTACGACAAGACGTCGGTGGCCCGCTGGTTGCGCGGCCAGCAGCCGCGCGGACGGGCGCCGGGAATCATCGCCGAGGCGCTCGGCCGCAAGCTGGGGCGGACCGTCACGATCGACGAGATCGGCATGGCCAACGGCAAGAACCTCGCGTCCGGCGTGGGCCTGCAGTTCTCGCCGACCGTGCTCGGCGCCGTCGAGCAGGTCTGCGAGTTGTGGCGCAGCGACGTGGGGCGGCGGGACTTCCTGTCCGGTTCGACGGTGGCCGCCTCGGCGCTGGTCGAGCCCAGCCGGGACTGGCTGATCACGGGCGCCGACCCGCAGGTCGCCCGGCAGGCGGGTTCGCGCGTCGGGACGGCGGACGTCGAGGCCGTGCGGGCGATGACGGCGGCGCTGGTCGAGCTGGACCACCGGTTCGGCAGCGGGCACGTGCGGCCCGTGGTGGTGCACTACCTGAACAGCGTGGTGTCGGGGCTGCTGTCCGGCTCGTACCGGGACACCGTGGGCCGTCAGCTCTTCGCCTCGGTGGCCCGTCTGACGGAGCTGGCCGGGTACATGGCGGTGGACACCGGGCAGCCGGGTCTGGCGCAGCGGTACTACATCCAGGCGCTGCGGCTCGCGCAGGCGGCCGGTGACCGCGGGTACGGCGGGTACGTACTGGCCGCGTCCATGAGCCACTTGGCGGCCCAGCTCGGCAACCCGCGGGAGATCGCCCAACTGGCACGTGCGGCGCAGGAAGGGGCGCGGGGGCACGTCCCGCCGCGGGCGGAGGCGATGTTCCTGGCGGCCGAGGCGCGCGGGCACGCCCTGCTCGGCGATCTGCGCACCTGCCAGGAGGTGGTGGCACGGGCGGTGGCCGCGATGGACCGCTGCGACCCGGAGTCCGGTGACGAACCGGCGTGGATCGCCCACTTCGACCGGGCGTACCTGGCGGACGAACTGGCGCACTGCTACCGGGACCTGGGCCGGCCCGAGGAGGCGGCGCGGGCGGCGACCGAGGCGCTGGACGGGCATCCCGTGACCCGGGCGCGGCGGCGCGCGATCGGCCTGCTGCTACTGGCCACGGCGCAGGTCCAGCAGCGGGAGGTGGAGGCCGCCTGCCACACCGGCACCCGTGCGGCCGAACTGCTGGGCACCCTGCGGTCGTCGAGGGGCGCGGAGTACCTGGACGACCTGCAGCAGCGCCTGGAGCCGTACGCGAACGAGCCCGCGGTGCGGGAGTTCGGTGCCCGGCTGGAGCTCCAGGCCGCCTAGGCGCCACCGTGCGGCCCGTCTCATCAGCGCCGTGGGGGAGGTTCTTGTTACTGCCGCCACACACGTGTGCGCGGGCTCCTCGTCACCCGGTAGCGTGAGCCGACGCTTCCGTAGGTTTACAGGTTCACACGTAGGAGTCCCGGTGACGCAGAGCGGACAGGGCCAGGAGCCGCACCTTCCCGCGGCGAGGCCCGCGCACGAGGGTGTCGTGCTGCCCGCCGAGGGCACTGAGGCCTGGGGCGCGGCAGACGCCGGGCCGTCCGGGGGCCGGCCGTGGGGCGGCTCCTGGGGGCCCCCGGACGGGCAGCAGCAACCCCTGCCGCCTCAGCAGCCGGGCGCGTACGACCAGCAGCCCCCGGCGTACCAGCAGCCCCAGCAGCCGTACCAGCACCAGCACCAGCCGTACCAGGCGCAGGCGCCTCACCAGCCGTACCCGCAGGACCAGGGGTACGGGGCCGCCGCCCAGCCGCTGCCGCCCGAGGCCCCGTCGGGCGGCGGCGACGCGGACGCCACCCAGTACCTCCCGCCGGTCGCCGCTCCGGGCGCGGGGCCGATGCCCATGCCCGCGCCGGTGCCGCCGGAGAGCCCGGCCGGGCCGACGCGGTTCCCCGGCACCGGTCCGGCCGCCGCCGCCGGCGACGGGGACGCCACCCAGTACCTCCCGCCCGTCCCGCCGCAGCCGTCGGGCGCGCCCTTCGGGATACGCCCCGGGGCGCCCGGCGACCGGCAGCCGCCGGCCGAGTTCGACAGCCTGTTCCGCGACGACGCCGCCGCCACGCAGCACATGCCCCCGGCCGGGGCCCGGGCGCCGGGCCCGCAGGCGCACCGGCCGTACCAGGCGCCACCCGCGCAGCAGCCCCCGCAGCCCGCGCAGCAGTACCACGAGCCCGCGCAGCGCCGGTCGTCGAAGCTGCCGCTGATCGCCGCCGTCGTCATCGGGTGCACCGTCCTCGGACTGGGCGCGGGCGCCCTGCTCAGCGGGGGCGAGGACGAGCCGAGGGTCCCGACCGACAAGGCCGGTGTCGCGGCCGCCAGTTCGCCGACCCCCGGCGCGGGCACCTCGCAGGCCGCACCGGACCCGGCGAGGACGCAGGCGGAGGCTCTCGACAAGCTCCTCGCGGACAGCAACAACAGCCGCGAGGCGGTGATCCGTTCGGTCGAGAACATCAAGAAGTGCCAGGGTCTCGACCAGGCCGCCGCGGACCTGCGCGGCGCCGCCGGCCAGCGCCGGGAACTGGTGACCCGCCTCCAGGGCCTGTCCGTCGACAAGCTGCCGGACCACGCGGCACTGAGCGCCGCGCTGACCAGGGCGTGGCAGGCGTCCGCCTCGGCCGACGACCACTACGCGGCCTGGGCCGTCGAGGTCAAGGGCAAGAAGGGCTGCAAGGGCGGGAAGGCGCGCAGCACGGACGAGTTCGCCCGGGGCAACCGGGCGAGCGGCGAGGCGACGACCGCCAAGCAGGAGGCCTCCGGGCTCTGGAACGGCATCGCGGGCACCTACGGCCTGACCCCGCGCCAGCCGGCCCAGCTGTGAACCGGCGGTCCTGAGCGCGGCGAGACACCCTCGGGGGGTGTCTCGCCGGTCACGCCGGGCTCGTGGCGCCTGCCGGCTAGTGGGCGGCGGCCTCGCGGAGTGTGGGGCCGACGTCCACGAAGCCTTCCTTCTGCGCCACCAGCCGCCCCTCCCGGACCACTTGGAAGGTGACCTCGCTGTTGATCGCCCTCGGGGTGCCGGGCGTGCCGAGCATGTCCTCCCAGCGCCAGCGCAGCGGCGGGGTGAGGCCGCCGGTGTCCACCCGCACCCCGCGGTGGAGTGCCTGGCCGATGAGGCCCGGGGTGACCTTCTGGTCGCCGAGCGATTCGACGACCTCCCTCAGGACGGTGTACGCGATCCAGGTGGTCTGGACACCGGTGTCGGCCGGGTCGATCCGGTTGTCGGCGAAGGCGTGCTCCCGGAGCACCTGCTTCATCGGCTCCCAGCGCGGGTCGCCCGCGTCCGGGTACCAGCCGGTCAGGTAGGCCCCCTCGAAGGGGCCGTCCGCGCCACCGGTGCGGTCGATCAGCGGCTGGTCGACGCTGCCGAGGACGGAGGAGACCTTGACGTCCTTCCCGTCGGCGGGGAGCCGGCGGAAGGAGTCGAAGAAGTTCGCGGTGTGCTCGCCCAGCGCGGCGGTGACGCAGCCGCCCTTCTTCCCGGCCTTGTCGCGGGAGCGCCGGGCCTCCTCGGTGTACTCGCCGGCGTCGTCGGCGGCCGGGATGTCGGCGGCGGTCCGGTGGTGCCCCTGGGCCAGGCCGGTGTTGAGGATCCGCGGCAGGTCGGCACCGGTGAGGGTGTCGGGCCGGACGAGGGATACGCGGTCGCACACGTCGGCGAGCTGGATGCCGTTGCCGGCCAGCAGCGCGGCCTGGCCGCCGTTCACGGGGTAGGAGACGGGGCTGCGGAACTCGTCGTCCGTGAGCCCGTACCCACCGATGTACGGGATGTTGGCGGCTTCCAGCGGAGGCATGAAGGCACGGCCGTTCTGGCTGTACGAGCCGACGACGGCGACCACGCCCTCCTGGACGGCGCGCCGGGCGCACGCGGCGGCGGCCATGGGCTCATTGCCCTCGTTGCAGGTGAGCACCCGCAGCTCGTGACCGTTGATGCCGCCCCGGGCGTTGACCCAGCGGGCGTACGCCTGCCCCATGGCCGGCATCCCGGGCATGTTGGTCGCGCGGGTGTTGTCGGGTGCCCAGGTCATGACGGTGATGGGTTCCCTGGAGCCCCCCGTGGCTCCAGGGAGGACCCCGCACCCGGCCAGCAGACAGGCCGAGCCGAGCACCGCCGCGGTCCTGAGGAGGGAGGGGGAGGAGGGAAGGCGTCGCCTGCCTTTACCGGTCATGGGCATGCACAATTCCGCCCCATGGGTAACGCGGCAGTGAGGGCGGTGCAACGCTGGGTGACACCGAGGTGAATTGCGGGGGCCGGTCCGCGGGGTGTGCGGGGGAACGTACGATCGAAACGTGTCAGCTTCCGTGAACTCTTCCCGTCGCGGCCGTCGCTCCTCCACCATGGGCGGCATGCCGCTCACAGACATGCCGTGGTGGCGCTGGCGCGCCAACGTGCGCTCGGCGCTGCACATGCTCTCGGACCCCGTCTTCCACCAGGAGTGCTGGCTGGCGGGCCTGGAGGGGTACGGGGACGTCACCGACGCCGTGTACCGGCTGGTCGAGGACACCTGGCTGGACAACTGGTCCGCCGAGAAGTACGTCGGCACCATATTCAGGGACTCGGGCGAGGCCGCGCTGGTCGACGTCGCGGTGCTCCGCGTGCTGCGGATCATGCACCAGGTCGGCCCGGACGCCCCCGTCTCCGCCTACATGGGTCACCACGGCTGGCCCGAGGCGGTCCGGGCGGCCCGGGACGCCCACGTACGGCTGGCCGTCAACGACGGCGAGGACCCGGACGCGCCGCCGCGCTCGCTGGACGTACTGCGGATCATGACCCGGTCCGCCTGACGGACCGGCGTCCTGCCGCCTGCCGCGAATGTGGCATCCTGCCAGGATGACCGACCAGTACGTCCTCACGCTCTCCTGCCCGGACAAGCAGGGCATCGTGCACGCCGTTTCGAGTTACCTCTTCATCACCGGCTGCAATATCGAGGACAGTCAGCAGTTCGGCGACCGGGACACCGGCCTGTTCTTCATGCGGGTCCACTTCTCCGCCGAGACCCCGGTCACCGTGGACAAGCTGCGCGCGAGCTTCGCGGCGGTCGGCGACTCCTTCGCGATGGACTGGCACATCAACCGGGCCGACGAGCGCATGCGCGTCGTGCTGATGGTGTCGAAGTTCGGGCACTGCCTCAACGACCTGCTGTTCCGCACGCGGATCGGCGCGCTGCCGGTCGACATCGTGGCCGTGGTCTCCAACCACACCGACTTCGCCGAACTCGTCGCCTCGTACGACATCCCGTTCCACCACATCCCGGTCACCAAGGACACCAAGGCCCAGGCCGAGGCCGAGCTGCTGGAGCTGGTGCGCGCCGAGGACGTCGAGCTGGTCGTCCTCGCCCGGTACATGCAGGTGCTGTCGGACGACCTCTGCAAGCAGCTGAGCGGCCGGATCATCAACATCCACCACTCGTTCCTCCCGAGCTTCAAGGGCGCCAAGCCCTACCACCAGGCGCACGCGCGGGGCGTGAAGCTGATCGGCGCGACGGCCCACTACGTGACGGCCGACCTCGACGAGGGCCCCATCATCGAGCAGGAGGTCGAGCGGGTCGGCCACGAGGTCACCCCCGAGCAGCTCGTCGCCGTCGGCCGTGACGTCGAGTGCCAGGCGCTGGCGCGGGCGGTCAAGTGGCACGCGGAGCGCCGCATCCTGCTGAACGGCCGCCGCACGGTCGTCTTCACGTAGGGGCTCCCGCCCCCTACGTGCCCCGGGTTCCGGGCGCCGGTTGCCGCCGGGGGCCGCTCCGCGGGGGTGTCCCGGGCTCTCCTTCGCGGGCTCGGTCGTTCTACGCGCGGAACCCCCCATCGCGCGTCCCCCTTCGGGGCGGCCCGGGGGTCCGGTGGCGCGAGCCCGGGCGTCGCAGCCCCGCCACCCAGGGGCGCGAGCCCCGGGGATGCCTACAGGCGGCTGAGGGAGGCCGCGGCGAACAGGACGTCGCGGATGGCCTCGCGGTCGCCGTCCTGGCCGGCGGCCGCTTCCTCCGGGGCGATGTGCCCCGCCACCAGCTGGCAGAACTCCACGCCGTCCAGTGCCACCTGCGCGACCTTCCGGTCCCGGGAGCCGACG
This sequence comes from Streptomyces sp. NPDC045701, assembly GCF_056432045.1. Taxonomy (NCBI): domain Bacteria; kingdom Bacillati; phylum Actinomycetota; class Actinomycetes; order Kitasatosporales; family Streptomycetaceae; genus Streptomyces; species Streptomyces sp. NPDC045701. Next base: position 112,245 of record NZ_JBWKJV010000020.1, read on the forward strand.
GCCGCCGGGGAGTCCAGGGCGATGTACCAGTCGCCGCCGCCCGAGCCCTCGACCTCCAGGTGGAGCGAGCGGCCCGGCGCGCCCGCCGTGACCAGGTGGCGGGCCGGGGCGGCGAGGCCCGCGCGGCGCCGCTCGGCGAGGGCCGCCGGCAGCAGACGGGCCGCCAGGTCGATCATGCCGTGCAGGTGCGCGCCGCTGGGCGGCTCGTACGGGTAGTCGACGGCGTTCGCGATGTCGTCCGCGTGCACCCAGCACTCGAAGGCCCGGTCCAGCAGCGCGTCCCGCAGCGGCAGCGAGAAGTCGCCGTACGACACGGACAGTTCGGCCACGCCGCGGCCCGCGAAGGACACCGTGCGGATCAGGGTGTGCGCCTGGTCCCGCCATGGTCCGCGGACCGCTCTGGTGGGCGGGTGGTGCGGGCCCCGCCAGTGCGCCTCGGTGCGCTCGGTGGGGGTCTTCGGCGACAGCGCGTCGTCCAGGCCGATGGCCGTCGCGACCAGACCGTCGACCGCCTGGAGGTGGCCGATCACCCCCGCCACGGTGGTCCGGCGGCTCACGCTCCGATCGTGCTCGAACCACTTGAGCCGCACCGGCGCGTGCCACTCGGAGTCGCCGATGTCCCGCAGCAGCGCGTCCAGCCGGGCGGTCTCCGCGTCGTACGGACCGGCCCAGTCGGGCACCGGGATCCGCGCGGGGCGGCGGCCCAGGCAGTTCTCCAGGACCCGGGAGCGCAGCAGCGGGTCGAGGTCCAGGTCCCGTTCGTGGTGGAGCAGCCCGACCGCGTCCCGCAGCCGGAGGGCCTCCTCCGCGCAGGGGGCGCACTCGGTCAGGTGCTCCTCGACGGCGGTCGTCTCCTCGGGCGAGCAGGCGGACAGCGCCCACGCGCCGAGCAGCGACTGGAGGACCTTGTGCGGCAGGGGCGGCGGCGCGCCCTCCGGCGCGGGCAGCGCCTCGTAGTTGTCGGCTGCCCGTCGGGGGGACGGTATGCGCGGCACTCCGCCCACCTCCTCGCGGCCCTCGTCGTGGCCACCGCTGTCGAGCGGCCCGGTCACAGCGCCCGCCCGTCCACCGGCCGGCTGTTCGCGGTGGCCAGCAGCTGGAGCCCGAGCCGCAGCCGGCGCCGCGCCTCGTCCTCGGTCACGCCCAGGTCCGCGGCGGTCTGGCGGTAGTCGCGGCGCTGGAAGTAGGCCAGCTCCAGGGCGGCGCGCAGCGGCGCGGGCATGGACTGGACGATGAAGTCGGCGCGGGCGGACACCGCCGCGCGGCGCACCTTCTGCTCCAGCTCCTCGGTGGATCCGCCGCCCCGCTCCTCGTACGCCTTCGCCTCCGCCTGGCGCAGCCGGTGCACGGCCTGGCGGCGGGTCAGCTTCGCGATCCAGGAGCGCATGGACCCCTCGCGCCGGGGGTCGTAGGCGTCCGGGTTCTCCCACACGTACCCGAAGACCTCGCGGGTGACCTGGTCGGCGGCCGACTCGTCGTCGAGGACGCGGTGTGCCGTGTTGTGCACGAGGGAGGCGAAGCGGTCGTACAGCTCACCGAGGGCGGCCGCCTCGCCGCGCGCCAGCCGCTGCTGCATCCTGCGGTCCCAGCGCGGTGGTGTGTCCTTCGCCATCCGGTGCCCTCCCGACCCGACTCCTCACGAATGTAATGCGCCGCACGGACAACGCGCCCTTCTTTGAGGCAAGTGCCCCGTGTGCCGCCGCCGGATGGTAAGGAAATCGTCACTACGGGTGGATCGTGTTTCATGGGAGGGCGATGGGGCAGCAGCGGCGCGAAGGAAGCACCGCTTCCGGTTCGGGGCCCCGGTGGGATCGGCGAAGGGTAGGCGTGTGACGCTCACGGTGGACGAAGCCGAGCACGGTGCCTGGACGGTGCTGAGCATCCGGGGCGAACTGGACCTGGTTACCTCCCCCGTCGTCCGCAGACGTGTCCACGACGCGGTGGCCGACGGCAGGCACGATGTGGTCCTGGACCTGTCCGACGTGCTGTTCTGCGACTCCAGCGGCGTGGGCGTGCTGATCGCGTCCCGCCGGCTGCTGCACTCCTGCCGGGGCAGGCTGCGGCTGATCCTGCCCGCCCAGGGCGCCGTCGAGGGCTCGCACGTCAACCGGGTCCTGGCGGCCCTCGGCGTACGCCGCCTGTTCGCGGTGTACGCGGACGTCGCCTCCGCCACCGGCGAGGAGGACGAGCAGCTCTCGGCGTGACGCCGCCCCCTTCGCGACGTACCCTCCCGGCATGGACGCAGAGGAGTTGTACCAGCGCCGGATCGCCTCGCGGTTCGCCGCCTTCGACCAGGACGGCAACGGCTATGTCTCTCGCGAGGACTTCACCGCCGCGGCGGGCCGCCTGCTGGAGGAGTTCGGCACCTCGTTCCGCTCGGACAAGGGGCAGGCGCTGGCCGGCGGGGCCGAGGCCTTCTGGCAGGGGCTGGCCGGCATGGCGGACGTGGACGGCGACCAGCGGGTGACGCGGGGCGAGTTCGTGAACGGCGCCGTGAGGCGGCTGCGTGACAACCCGGACCGGTTCGCGGAGATCGCCCGCCCCTTCGTGCGGGCCCTGCTCGCCGTCGCCGACCAGGACGGCGACGGGAAGGCGGGGACGGCGGAGGTGGAGCGCGCGCTGCGGGCACTGGGCGTCGAGGCGCACGCCGCCGCGCTCGCCGCGGAGTCGCTGGACCTGGACCGCAGCGGGCTGGTCGACGAGGAGGAGGCCGTCACGGCCTTCGTGCGGTACTTCATGACCCGGGAGCCGTGAACCCGCCGGCCCGGTGCGACGGCCCCGCCCGGCGGAGTGTCTGACGGGCCGTCGGATCCGGCGGTCCGGCGCGTCGCCGGGGCGGTGCCGACCTGGCGGCGCGCGACGCGGTGCGTACGGCGGCCTTCCGGCCGCCCGGACCGCCGCGGGCGAGGTGGTCACGGAGCGTTGATACCGGGTCGTTGTCTTCCGGGGGCTCGTCACGGCCCGGAGTCGGCACCTGCCTCCGGTACCCTCCGTGGGATGCGCGTGGTGCAGAGGCTGGGGCGGTCCGGTGGTGCCCGTGCGGCGGCCCCGCGCCCGGGAGTGCCCGCCGCTCGTGCCCTTGGTCGGCCCTGTGCGCCCCTCTGTTCGACTACTCGCAGGGCGCGTCGCACAGTATGCAGTAGGCGTACTCCTTCACGCGGGAATATGCCCGAAGCGCTTGTTGCGGTGACTGTACGTCAACCATGCTGTGCCGCAGGGAAATCACGTTCAGTGACGACTGTGAAGGCTGTGGTCGCTGTGAGACGCGAGGCGTTGTGTCCGCCGGTTCGGATGGTGTGAGCGGTGCAGGTGCTTCAGGTGCAGTTGGAGATCGGCCCCGATCCGGCAGAGGTCGGACGTGCCCGGAGATGGGCACGTTCGCGGCTCGCCGGCTCCGGGATAGGGGATGACGAGCCGCTGGCCGAGACGCTGGTGCTGCTCATCTCGGAACTCGTCACCAATGCCGTGGTGCACACCGGTTGTCCGGCCGTGCTGCGGATGCTCTTCGGTGCGGGCGCCGCGGAGGCGGGGACGGTGCGGGTGGAGGTCGCCGACGTCAGCGCCCGCCCGCCGCGCCCCCGCCACGCGGACGGTGACGACACCAACGGGCGGGGCCTGGAGCTGGTCGACGGGCTCGCCGACCGGTGGGGGTGGCAGCGGGAAGGTGCCGGCAAGAGCATCTGGTGCGAAGTGGACCGGGGTGCGCCGGTGGTGACGGGGGTGGTGCGTGAGCCCGGTGGGTACGCGCCGTCGTGCGCCGTCACCAATCTGGCATAACGGACCTATGCCAGGATAGGTGTTGACGGCCGGTGTCGGTCTGATCACCCTTGGAGCAGCGATTCGTGGCGAGGGGACGCCGAGGGCTTGACGCCCTCGGCGAGTGCGGGTCGCGGTTCGGTGGAGGCCCCATGACGGGGCCCTCGGGGTGGAAGCCCACCGGAGCCGGGTGGCGGCCGCCGTGCCGTGCTCGGGGCGCGCATGCGTGCGCCGCCACCCAAGGAGGCGCGCTCCCGCTCGGGGTCCGGGGCCATGGAGCGCGCACCTCCGCTTTCGTGCACAGGCTGTGGACAATCCATGCGGAGCCATGTGCTCCGGATGTCACAGGCTGCGGGCGGTGATGTCGCCGTACGCGGTGGTCGCGTGGATGCTCAGGCCGGCGGCGGCGCCGTCGTTGTTCGTGAGCGCGTTGTGGATGCGGCCGTGGGTGGTGCCTGCGTCCAGCGAGGCGGAGGTTCCGTGTGCGGCGCCGACCGAGATCTCGCCGTGGCTGGTGCGCAGGGTGACCGTGCCGCGCACGGCCTCGGTGATCCGGAGGTCTCCCTTCTGGGTGCTGATGTCCGCCGGGCCGCCCAGGCGGCCGACCGTGACGTCGCCGGACTGGAGGGCCAGGCGGGCGCTCGCGGCCTCGTCGAGCTTGACCGAGCCCAGCGCGCTCTCGAAGGCGACGTCGCCGAGCCGTCCGACGCCCCGGAACTCGGCACCGGCCGCCTTGCCCTCGATCCGGGAGCCGGCGGGCAGTCGGACCGTCACCTCGACGGAACCGGAAGGGCCGAAGAGCTGGTTCCTGGCGGCCGGCGCCGCGATCCGCAGAACGCCGTCGCCGTACGCGACCTCCACCTGCTCCGCCGCCTTCACGTCGCGGCTCAGGGAGGCGTCCGCGGGCCGGATGTCGACCGTGGTGTCGGCCCGGTCGGCGGCGATGAACTGGATGCGCCCCGCGGGGATGTCGAGGACGGCGGAGATCGCGGCGGGGGTGTCGAACTTCTGCACGGTGCGCTCCTTGTGTGTCGCGCACCCTTGCGGTGCGCTCTTTCCAACAGAAGAAACGCTACGTTGCATTCGCGGTTTCAGCAACATGCTCGTTGCGCTGAACGACTGTTATTGCAGGTGGCGGGCGGAGTTTCATTGCAACGGGCTAAGAGGTAACGCAACAGTCGAAAGGATGCGCGTTGCAATGGGTCGCAGGTGAACGCTATGGTGGGGTCACCGTCGGACCTCGGAGGAGACACGCGTATGCCGGGAGGCAGACTCACCCAGCAGGAACGCCAGCAGATCGCGCTGGGACTGGCCGACGGCCTCGCCTACGCGGAGATCGCCAGACGCCTCGACCGCCCCACCTCGACCGTCACGCGCGAGGTGACGCGCAACGGCGGTCCCACCGCCTACCGCGCCGACCTCGCCCACCGCGCCACCGAGCGCCGCGCCCACCGCCGCAGGAAGGCCGGGCCCCGGCCCCCCGGTGGTGCGGCACCCCGGCCGGCCCACGGACCTGACCCCGAGGAGGTGCGGGAGTACGAGGAGACGTTCACCACCGTCTTCATGCGGTCGGGCCTGCCCAGGATGACGGCCCGCGTGCTGGCCGGCCTCTACACCACCGACACCGGCAGCCTCACCGCCGCGGAACTCGCCGGGCGCCTCCAGGTCAGTCCCGCCTCCGTCTCCAAGGCCGTCGCGTTCCTGGAAGGGCAGGGCCTCATCCGGCGGGAGCGCGACGAGGGCCGCCGCGAGCGCTATGTCGTCGACGACGACGTCCTGTACCAGTCCACGATGGCCAGTGCCCGGTCCACCGCCCAGCTCGGCGAGATCGCCCGCCGGGGCGTGCACATCCTCGGCCCCGGCACCCCGGCCGCCGCCCGCCTGGAGAACATCGCCCGCTTCGTCGACTTCGTCTCCGAGAGCATCGCCCGCGCCGCGACCCAGGCCCGCGACGTCCTCCACGCGAAACCCGAAGCCCCCTCGGACGGCGCCCGGTAACCGCTACGGGCGCCCGGCCGGCCGGCGGCGGGGGGTCGTGGCAGGGGCGCCGTTCGCACGGGCGGCGGTGCGGAAGGTGCGGCGGTAGACGGTGGGCGGCACGCCGAGCGTGGCCTGTAGGTGCTGGCGCATCGACTGGGCGGTGCCGAACCCGGCGTCGGCCGCGACCCGGTCGACCGGCAGATCGGTGGACTCCAGCAGGTGACGGGCGCGTTCCACCCGCTGCTGGGTGAGCCACTGGCCGGGGCTGAGGCCCACCTCCTCGCGGAAGCGGCGCGTGAACGTCCGTACGCTCATGGCCTCGCGCCCCGCCATGTCCCGCAGCAGGATGGGCTCGTGGAGGCGCTCCAGGGCTCAGGCGCGCGCCCTGGTCGTGGTGGCGACCTGCGGCTCCGGCACGGGCCGGTGCACGTACTGCGCCTGGCCGCCGTCCCGGTGCGGCGGCACCACCGTGCGGCGCGCGACCTCGTTGGCCACCGCCGACCCGTGGTCGCGGCGCACGATGTGCAGGCACAGGTCGATCCCCGCGGCGACCCCGGCGGACGTGAGGACGTCACCGTCGTCGATGAACAGGACGTCCGCGTCCACCTCGACCGACGGGAACAGCCGCTGGAAGTGCTCGGCGGACGCCCAGTGGGTCGTCGCCGGCCGGCCGTCGAGGAAACCGGCGGCGGCCAGGACGTACCCGCCGGTGCAGATCGAGACCAGGCGGGTGCCGGGCCGGATGTGGGCGAGCGCGGCGGCCAGCTCGTCGGTGAGCCTGCCCTCCTCGTGGACCGGCCCGAGCTCGTACGACGCGGGCACGACGACCGTGTCCGCGGTGGCGAGCGCCTCGGGGCCGTGCTCGACGGAGATGAGGAAGTCCGCGTCGGTCGCGACCGTCCCCGAGGCCACCCCGCACGTGACGATCTCGTACAGCGGGTGGCCCCCGGAGTCCTTGGCGCGGCCGAAGATGCGGTGGGGAATGCCCAGCTCGAAGGGGAGGAGCCCGGCGAGGGCGAGGACGACGACGCGGTGCGGGACGGGCCGGCTCATGGCCCGATCCTAGCGCCAGGTGGCATCCGGGCCACTGGTACGGTGCCCTCCCGCTCGCGATCCTGTCTGACGTGACCCAGACAACGCCCACCCCCGCTCCGGCCACCGCCCCGGCTCCCGGTGGTCCGCCCGCGCGCCCGTCGCGCGTCCACCGCGCCTGGTCCGTCGCCGCCGTCACGTTCGTGACGATCATCGGCGCGGCGGCCTTCGTCTCGCTGCCCGGTCTGCTGATCGAACCGCTGCACGGGGAGTTCGGCTGGTCGCGCGGCACGATCGGGTTCGCCGTCTCGGTCAACCTCGCGCTGTACGGCCTGACGGCGCCGTTCGCCGCCGCCCTCATGGACCGGTTCGGCATCCGCCGGGTCGTGGCGCTGGCGCTGACGGTCATCGCCGTCGGGTCGCTGCTCACGGTGTGGATGACGGCGGCCTGGCAGCTCGTCCTCTACTGGGGCGTCCTCGTCGGGCTCGGCGGCGGCTCCATGGCCCTCGCCTTCGCGGCCACCGTCACCAACCGGTGGTTCACGACCCGGCGCGGCCTGGTGACCGGCATCCTCACCGCCGCCGGCGCCTCGGGCCAACTGGTGTTCCTGCCCCTGCTGTCCTGGCTCGTCACCCAGCACGGCTGGCGCCCCGCCGCCGTCACGGTCGCCCTGTCCGCCCTCGCCGTCGTCCCGCTCGTCTGGCTCCTGCTCCGCGACCACCCGGCGGACGTGGGGCTAACCCCGTACGGCGCCGACGACTTCGTACCGAAGCCGCCTCCCGTGCCGGGCGCGGCGCGGCGCACGGTCGCGGTACTGTCCTCCGCGGTCCGCACCGGCCCGTTCTGGCTGCTGGCCGGCACCTTCGCCATCTGCGGCGCGTCGACGAACGGTTTGATCAAGACCCACTTCGTGCCGGCCGCCCACGACCACGGCATGCCGATGACGGCCGCCGCGTCGCTCCTGGCCGTGATCGGCGTCTTCGACGTCGTCGGCACCATCGCGTCCGGCTGGTTCACCGACCGCTTCGAGGCGCGGCGACTGCTCGCCGTGTACTACGCGCTGCGCGGCGTCTCGCTGCTGTTCCTGCCGATGCTGCTGGCCCCGTCCGTGCACCCTCCGATGGTCTTCTTCATCGTCTTCTACGGACTGGACTGGGTCGCCACGGTGCCGCCGACCATCGCCCTGTGCCGCGAACACTACGGCGACGACTCGGCGATCGTCTTCGGCTGGGTCCTCGCCTCCCACCAGATCGGCGCGGCGGTCGTCGCCTTCGCGGGCGGCTGGGCGCGTGACGTCTTCGGCTCCTACGACGTGGTCTGGTACGCCTCGGGCGCCCTGTGCGCGGCGGCCGCCCTGATGGCCCTGGTCATCCGGCGCCGCCGGCCGGCGCCGGCCTGAGGGGGCGCCGGACGGGCGCCTAGCCGGTGACGTCCAGTGCCGTTCCGTACAGCCGGCTCACCCGCAGGCGTATGGCCACCCGGCGCTCGGCGACCAGGTCCTTCAGGAACGCCTCCTCGTCCTTCGGCCTCGCGGCCTCCGGGATCATCGCGAGCAGCTCCCGGCCGGCCGGGTCACCCGGGACGGCCGTGACCTCGGCGACGTCGGCCTCGCCCTCGGCGACGGCGAAGGACCACACGTCGCCGCCCGACACGTGCAGCGCCGCGCGCGGGTCGTTCCGCAGGTGCGTGACCTTCACGCGGTCCGCCGTGGTGGAGAACCGCACGATGCGGGCCTCCGGGTCCCAGCTGTACATCATGGTCGTGAGATGCGGATGGCCGCTGCGCTTGTTCGTGGCCAGGGTGCCGAACTGCTGGCTCCCCAGCAGGTCGGAGAGGGCCTCGTCGGACAGGACGCGCGGTGCGGGACCTTGAGTCATGTCGGCCACAACTCCGTTGCGTACAGCGGTATTCCGGGATGACGCTCAGGTCGGCGGCACGCACAGCTGGGCCGTGACGATCTCGTGGAGCAGCGAGGGGTCGACGAACTCGCCCGCGACCGGCGGGCCGCAGCGCCAGGACAGCGGGTACGTGTTGCCGTCCGGCGCGGGGATGCCCACGTACTGGTCCCGCGCGCACGGCCCGAAGCAGGCGGCGCCCGGTGGCCAGTCGTACTCCCTGCTGGTGCCCGGCGGGATCAGGAAGTACGTCCACCGCCCACCCGAGATCTCCCGCACCACAGGACCGGGCCGCCCGTCGGTGGCGGCGGCGAGATGGTGCAGTACCGCCTCGCCCCGGACCCCGCGCACGCGGATGGCGTCGAAGTGGATGCCGGCGAGGCGGAGTTGCAGGCCGGCCGCGGGGACCCAATCGGGCGCTTTGTTGCTCGTCATGGCTACGAGGATCGAGCCTGTCGCTTAGCGTGACCAGGGGGACGCGATCCACTTCGGGGCGGTGTGGGAAGGACGGTGGCGGTTGTGGGGTCGAGTGGTGAGCCCTCGCCGGCGCGGCGGCACGTGGGCGAGCTGGTCAAGAAGTTCCGCGCCATGGCGGACCTGACGCAGAAGGACCTTGCGGACCGGCTGCTGATGTCGGAGTCGCTGGTGGGCGCGTATGAGCGGGCGGAGCGCATCCCGACGACGGCGTTCCTGGTCGACGCGGACGCGGCGCTCGGGGCACAGGGGGTGCTGCGGTCGTGCGTGGAGCTGATGGAGGAGGAGAAGTACTCGCCGAAGTTCCTCAACTGGAAGCGCACGGAGGCGGACGCGGCGAGCATCAGCGCGTACGAGTGCATGCTGGTGCCTGGTTTGTTGCAGACCCCCGCCTATGCCCGGGCGTTGTATGAGACCCGGGTGCCGATGTACGAGCCGGACGAGATCGATCAGCATGTGCAGGCCCGATTGGAGCGGCAGGAGGTACTGGACCGCAGACCTCGGCCGATCGTCAGTTACGTGGTCGAGGAGTCGGTGTTCCAGCGGCCGATCGGTGGCGAACCGGTACTCAAGGAACAGCTCCTGCACCTGCTGGACTCGGTCCGTACGAGGAATCACCTGACCATTCAGGTCATGCCGACCCAGCGGTCCGTCCACGCGGGGCTGAACGGATTGCTGCACCTGGTGAGCACCCGAGAAGGACGCAATCTGGGGTACACCGAGGGGCAGGGTGGGGCTACCTTGATCTCGAAACCGGAAGAGGTCAACCGGCTCAACGATCTCCTCGGTGCACTGCGGGCCCAGGCACTCACGCCCTGGGAGTCCGTGGAACTGATCGAGAGGATGGCGGCGAAGCTATGACCCCCGGCCTGGTCTGGTTCAAGAGCAGCTACAGCGGCAACACGGGGGGCGACTGCGTCGAAGTCGCCTACGACTGGCGCAAGTCCAGTCATAGCAATAACGAAGGCGGCGCGTGCGTCGAGGTCGCCGCCTGCCCGCACGCCGTGCACGTACGCGACTCCAAGGTGACCGGCGGGCCCACCTTCGCGGTGGGGACCGAGGCGTGGGCGGCGTTCGTCGCGGGGGCGGCGGGCCGCTGAGCGAGGGGCGTCAGCCGCAGTCGCGCACCGGGCACAGGGCGACGCGGGTGACGCCCGGCAGCTTCTCGATCTCCCGCTTCAGGGTCGCGCGCCGCGCCTCGGGGAGGTCGTCGGGGAAGCGGACGTCGAGGTAGTGCGTGTCCTCCGACGCGATGCCCGTCACACTGGTCGCACCGAACCGCTTGAGGTGTCCGTCGTGGTTCCCGAGCTCGTCGTAGAACGTGTCGGGGTCGGTCACCGCGCGGTAGGTGTGGGGCTCCGCGAGGGCGGGGGCGATGTGGGAGCGCCAGGTGGACACGGCGGTGGCGGCGAGGAGGGCCGCCATCAGCAGTCCGCCGGCTCCGCCCAGGACCCTGGCGGTGACGGGCCGCTCGCGCGGGTCGGCGAAGGCGGCCAGGAGCAGCAGCAGGGCGGACGGCCAGAAGAGGAACATGGCGAGGAAGACCCCCAGCACCCCCCACGCGACGAGGGCGGACGCCACGATCAGGCACGCGCGGGTGAACGCCGTGGGGCGGTGCGCCAGGAACAGCGGGATCGCCACGGACAGGGCCGTCAGGATGTGCAGCGGGAAGACGTAGCTGGTCAGCGTCCAGAGCAGCACCGGCAGGGTGGCGATCACCGCGCACGCGGCGAGGGCACGCCGGAGCCCGTGCACCCGCGAGTCGGTGATCTCTCGGGCCTCCATGGCCACCCCCGTACGTTGAACGCGCTCGGTTGAACGCGTTCAACCTACCTCAGGGGCGGTCGGCGCCGGGGTCCGGGGAGTCCCAGTCCAGGGCGACCTTCGCCGCCGGTGCGACCTCTTCGACGGCGGACTTCACATAGCTCTCGAAATTCGGCCGCCACAGGTGGAAACGGCTGATGCTCAGTGGGAAGTCGGTCTCCCCGGACACGAACGCCGTCCCGTTCTCGTCCCAGGCGACGCCCAGGTTCACCTGGTCCTGGATGCGCTCGTCCTCCATGACCTCGTCCAGTGAGCGCACGACCTCCCGTGCCTGTGCCTCGTCCTGGAGAGCCGTGACGGAGAGGGTGAATGCGATGTTGACCGACATGGCTGAAGCGTACGAGGTGGCCTAGAGGACCACGGTGGCGGCGGTGGCCGCCGTGATCGCCACCATGGCGGCCTGCATGTTCCGGATCGCCTCGCGCACACCGTCGCCCGCCCACTGGCCCTCGGCGATCTTCGCCATCCGGGGCGCGACCAGCTTGCGCGGGATGTCCGGGAACGCCAGCCGGTCCAGCCGGGCCGCGTGCAGCAGGCTGACGAGCCCACTCGTACGGTCGTCCGGCTCCGCGCCGTGCACGACGACCGACGTCAGCCGGGCGCGCAGCTCCTGCTCCACGGAGCCGTCCGCCTCCGGGTAGCGGCGCACCGGGAAGAGGCCGAGCACCTTGCCGCGCTCCTCCACGACGAGGCCGCGCTCACACAGGCTCTCCACGGTCGCGGCGACCGCCTTCGACTGGTCCTTCGTCAGCCACTCGCTCACCTTGCGCCTGCTCTTGCGTCCCGTCCACTCCTCCAGTCGCGCCAGCCGCCCGTCGAGCAGCGCGTTCCCGGTCGGTGTCGGGTCGGCCACCTCCAGGCGGCCGTCCGACACGGTGATACGCCCGGCCATCGCCAGCTCCAGCAGGATGCCGCCGGCGACGGCCCAGCCGGCCGACGACCGTTCCTTCGCCGCCCCCGATGCGTCGTCCAGCGACAGCAGCGCGATTTCCTCGGCCAGCGTGACGGTCATGGTCGTCTCCCCCTTGATCGTGTGCGGTCATCCATTGAACGCGTCCACGATCCCACGGGGTTCCGCGCCGGGACCGCCGGCCGGGTGCGGTGACAGATGTCGTGAGCCGGGCCTGATCGACAAGACGCCCCCTAGTAGGGCTTCGTTAAGTCGGTTTGCAGGTATGGCGTGTTGTGGTGCATGCTGCTGGTCGTGGATCTTGGGGAGGTTGAGCGTCTTCGTGGTGAGC
>NZ_JBWKJV010000021.1:0-115822 GCF_056432045.1 Streptomyces sp. NPDC045701
TGGTCACTCTGGCGAAGACTCAGCCAGACACGCGCCCGCAACAGTCACTACAAACAACGCGGACACACTCCCTAACTGTGATTGCAGTACTAGGACAGTCATGGCCCTTGACGACCGCGCGACGGCCGTACCGGCGGACAGCGCCGCCCGAACCACCCTCGCTGACACCACCCCCGTCGAAACCGCCACCTCCGCCGAGGCCACTCCCACCCCCACCGGCGCCGGATCCACCTGGAGCGCCCTGCGCCCCCTGTTCCTCCGCCTCCACTTCTACGCGGGCCTCCTGATAGCCCCGCTCCTGCTGGTCGCCGCCACCACCGGCCTGCTGTACGCCCTGTCCTTCCAGGCGGAGGAGATCGTCTACCGCCATGAGCTCCAGGTCCCGGCCGGCGACCGGGTCCTCCCGCTCTCCGCCCAGGTCGACGCCGCCCGCGCGGCCCACCCGGACGGCACCGTGACCGCCGTCTGGCCCTCACCGGAGGACGGCGCCACCACCCGCGTCCTGATGACGAGCCCGGCGGTCGAGGAGGGCAAGTCCCTCGCGGTCTTCGTCGACCCGTACACCGCCGAAGTGCGCGGTGACCTGCCCAGCTACGGCAGCTCCGGCGCCCTCCCGCTGCGCACCTGGCTCTCCGAGTTCCACGCGAACCTCCGGCTCGGGGAACCCGGCCGCCACTACAGCGAGATGGCCGCGAGCTGGATGTGGATCGTCGCCCTCGGCGGCCTCGCCCTGTGGGTGGGCCGCAGGCGCGCCGCCAAGCGCGCCCTGTTCCTCCCCGAGCGCGGCCCCAGGTCCCGCCGCCGCACCCTGTCCTGGCACGGGTCGGTCGGCCTGTGGGCGGTGACCGGTCTCGTCGTCCTCTCCGCCACCGGACTGACCTGGTCCCGGTACGCGGGCGAGAACATCGACGCGATCCAGACCCGGCTCGGCGGCGCCACCCCCACCGTCTCCGCCGCCCTCGACCGCGCCGCCGCCGGCACGGGCGCCGGACACGAGGGCCACGGCGCCGGCCACCACACCGCCCCCGCCCCGAAGGGTCCGGACATCGGCATCGACCGGGCGGTCGAGGCCGCCCGCGACGCCGGGGTGTCCGGCCGGATCGCCGTGACCCTGCCGACCGAGGGCCAGGGGTACGTGGTCAAGGAGACCGACACCCAGTACCCCGTGCACCTGGACGCGGTGGCGCTCGACCCGGCCGACGGCACGGTGGTCGACGAACTGCGCTTCGCCGACCACCCCGTGCTCGCCAAACTGACCCGCTTCGGCATCGACGCCCACATGGGCGTCCTGTTCGGGCTCGCCAACCAGCTTGTCCTTGCGGCCCTCATGGTCGTGCTCCTCCTCCTCATCGTCTGGGGCTACCGGATGTGGTGGCTGCGCCGGCCGACGAAGGAACGGAGGCTGAGCGCCGGCCGGCCCGTGCCGCGCGGCGCCTGGCGCAAGGTGCCCGTGACGCTGCTCCTTCCCCTGGCCGCCGCGACGGCGCTGGTGGGCTGGTTCGTGCCGTTGTTCGGCATCGGCCTACTGGTGTTCCTCGCGGTGGACCTGACCCTGGGCCGGGTGGCCCGGGCCCGGACGCGCCCGTCCGGCTAGCGGTTCACGGCGCGTACTTGTAGCCGACCCGCCGCACGGTCTGGATCGTGTGGCGGTGCTCGGCGCCCAGCTTGCGCCGCAGCCGGGCGACGTGGACGTCGACGGTCCGCCCGTCGCCCACGTGGCCGTACCCCCACACGGTCGTCACCAACTGGTCGCGGGTGTGCACCCGGTGGGGGTTCGCCACCAGGTGCGCCAGCAGCTCGAACTCCAGGTACGTCAGGTCCAGCGGCCGCCCGTCCACCTGGGCGGTGCGCCGGGCGCCGTCGATCGTCACGGGACCCCCGCCCGCCGTGGCACCCGCCCCGGCCGCGTGCTGCTCGGCGGGGACCAGCACCAGGTAGCCGACCATGGGCGGCTGCCCCGGCAGCGACGGCACGCTCTGCGGCGGCGCGGGCACCCAGGTGGCACCCGGCGGAAGGAAGTCGGCGACGTCGACACCGCCGGGCAGGAGGACGGGCGCGTCGCTCTCGTCGACGGCGCGCAGCCGGTGGCGGCCGGCCGCAGGCGCCGGAGCGGGCACGGTGGAGACGGGGACAACGGCGGAGAGGGTACGGGTGTTCGCCATGATGAGGTCAGCTTTCGCGCGAAGGGACGGAGAAGTACGTCACACGCGCGCCGGCCGAAGGCCTGTCCGGCTGTCGAGGCGGGGTGCCGAAAGGCGTTAGAGGGCCGACGCGTTCGTCGCGCGGCAACACACCCGGTCGAAGTCGTGGTGCTGACGGGACGGCCAGAACGGCTGGAGGTCGCAGCGACCCGTCGCGGTGTTCTGAAGGCTGGCCATGCCCTTATTGAAGCAGATGCCGGCGCACGGCACCCGCCTTCCCGGCAACCGGAACGGTCCGGTCTCACGGCAGCCGCTTGCGCCAGTCCAGCCCGGTCACCACGATCGCCCGCTCCGGCGATCCGTCCCAGTCCACCGTCAACCCCTGCTCGCCCAGCGCCGCGACGACCTCCCGGCCGACGGCGGCCGTCGTCGCCGCGGAGCCGTCGACCCCCCCGTACAGCAGGTGCAGCCCGTGCCCGGCCGCGGCGCCCTCGGTGCACTGCGTGTGGAAGAAGACGAAGCCGCGCGAACTCCCGTCCCCTTCCGCGCCCATCTCCGACAACCCGCACGTGCGGCAGCAGGTGAAGTTCTCCCGCGCGACAACTCCCCGCGCGTCGAGCGCGGCGAAGGCCAGGGAAAGGCGCTCCGGGTCCGTGGTCCCCTCCCAGCGGGCCTGTTCCGCCAGCCGCTCCCGCCACAACCGGTCCACCAGCACGCGCGCCTGGGCGGGTGACACCGGCCGGTCGTCCCCGCTCACCAGCCACTCCTCCGCGGCCTCGGCGAGCCGTGCCCGGTTCGCGTACCCGCACACGAGCAGCCGGCGCACGTGCTCCTCGACCCGCTCGCGTATCTCCGCACCGAGCACCGGCACCGGCTCGGGCAGTGGCAGGCCGACGCCTCGCCAGGCCAGCCCGGCGTCCCAGCCGTTCTCCCGCCGGGCCCAGCGCACCATGCACGCCGCCACCCGCCCGGCGTCCGCCTGCTCCGCCATGAAGTGCCGCTCGGGCGACCCGTCGCGGTGTTCGAGCTGGTAACCGGCACCGTCCTCGTGCCACACCTGGATGAAGACGTCCGGTTCGTCCGGTATCCGCTGAGCCACCACGAAGCGGTCGCCGTCCGCGCCGATGCGCCGCACGAGGTCCTCGAGCCGCTCCGCCGGGACGTGGGCGCACTCCTCGCCGTGCTTCTCCGTCTCCACCCTGATCGCGAGCATGGGCCCACTGTGGCAGACACCACTGACAGCGAAGGAGAGACGAAGGGACGGAGAGACGGGCGGAGGGCGCCCACCGCGAAACGGTGAGCGCCCTCCGGCCGCGGCGACGCGGCGGATCAGACCTGGCCGGCCTTCTCCAGCGCGGAGCAGCAGGTGTCCACCAGCAGGCGGGTCACCGTGTACGGGTCGACGTTCGCGTTGGGACGGCGGTCCTCGATGTAGCCCTTGCCGTCCTTCTCCACCTGCCACGGGATGCGGACCGAGGCACCGCGGTCGGAGACGCCGTAGCTGTACTCGTTCCACGGGGCGGTCTCGTGCAGACCGGTCAGGCGGTCGTCGATGCCGGCGCCGTAGTTCTTGACGTGGTCCATCGGCTTGGAGCCCTCACCCAGCGCCTCGCACGCGGTGATGATCGCGTCGTAGCCCTCGCGCATCGCCTTGGTGGAGAAGTTGGTGTGCGCGCCGGCGCCGTTCCAGTCGCCCTTGACCGGCTTGGGGTCGAGGGTGGCGGAGATGTCGTAGTCCTCGGCGGTGCGGTAGAGCAGCCAGCGGGCGATCCACAGCTGGTCCGAGACCTCCAGTGGCGCCAGCGGGCCGACCTGGAACTCCCACTGGCCGGGCATGACCTCGGCGTTGATGCCGGAGATGCCCAGGCCCGCCTTCAGGCAGTTCTCCAGGTGCGCCTCGACGACGTCACGGCCGAAGATCTCGTCGGAACCGACGCCGCAGTAGTAGCCGCCCTGCGCGGCGGGGAAGCCGCCCTCGGGGAAGCCGAGCGGGCGGGAACCCTTGAAGAAGGTGTACTCCTGCTCGATGCCGAAGATCGGCTCCTGCCCGGCGAACCGTTCCGCCACCTCGGCCAGCGCGGCGCGCGTGTTCGACGCGTGCGGCGTCATGTCCGTGTTGAGGACCTCGCACAGGACGAGGATGTCGTCACCGCCGCGGATCGGGTCGGGGCAGGAGAAGACCGGCTTCAGCACGCGGTCGGAGGCGTGGCCCTCGGCCTGGTTGGTGCTGGACCCGTCGAAGCCCCAGATGGGCAGGTCGGCGACGCCGGTGGGGGCGGAGCCGATCAGTATCTTCGTCTTCGAGCGCAGCTTGGCGGTCGGCTCGGTGCCGTCGATCCAGATGTACTCAGCCTTGATGGTGGTCACGGGGGCCTCATCCTTTGCGGGTGCAGCGGTATGCCGCGCAGCTTCGCAATACGGGATTTCCCGACCGTTGCCCGTATGTGAACCCCGTGTTACTCAGGTTTCCCGTGTTTCGCGCGGCCTCTGTGCGCCCGCCCGGTGTGATGGTCGTACAGCGGGCACACTGGCGGACATGAACAGCAAGCCGCGCATCGGACTCCTCGGCACCGGCCCCTGGGCGGGCCGCACCCACGCCCCCGCGCTCGCCGCGCATCCGGGGATCACCTTCAGCGGGGTGTGGGGCAGGCGCCCGGAAGCGGCCGCCGCCCTGGCCGCCGCCCACGGGACGACGGCATACGACGACGTGGACGCGCTGCTGGCGGCCAGCGACGCCGTCGCGTTCGCCCTGCCGCCGGACGTGCAGGCCCCGCTCGCCGCGCGGGCCGCGGCGGCCGGCTGCCACCTGCTGCTCGACAAGCCGGTCGCCACGAGCGTGGCCGGCGCGCGCGAGGTGGCGGAGGCGGCCGGCCGGGCCGGGGTGGCGTCCGTCGTCTTCTGCACGCTCCGGTTCGCCTCCGGGACCGCCCCGTGGGTCGAGGAGCAGGCGGCTCGCGGCGGCTGGTACCTGGGGCAGGCGCACTGGCTGGGCGCCCTGTTCTCACCCGGGTCGACGAGCGCGTACGCCGCGTCGCCCTGGCGCAAGGAGAAGGGCGGGCTGTGGGACGTGGGCCCGCACGTGCTGTCGGTGCTGCTGCCGGTGCTCGGGGACGTGGTGGGGATCACGTCGGCCGTCGCGGGCATGGGAGACGCCCGGCACCTGGTGCTGCGGCACGCGTCGGGCGCGGACAGCACGGTGACCCTGAGCCTGAGCGCCCCGGTGGGGGCCTCATACGCGGGCATCACGCTGTACGGCGACCACGGGCGGGCGGTGATGCCGTCGTGGGCGGACGCGGTCGGGTCGTTCGGGGCGGCGGTGGACGCCCTGCTGGCGGCGGTGCGGAGCGGCGAGGCGCACCCCTGCGACGTACGGTTCGGGCTGCGCGTGACGGAGATCCTGGCGGAGGCGGAGGCGGAGGCGGAGGCCCGGGCCGGGGCGTGAGCGGAGGCGCGGCTCGCCGACTGGGCCGCGCCTCCTGTCCCGGGGGTGCGGGGCGGTGCCCCGTCAGCCGACGCGCTCGATGCGCGCCTTGCGGATCAGGAACTTGCCGGGCTCGCGGACCTGCTCGAACGCCGCGTTGTTGAGCAGGGCGCAGCTGCCTGAGGTGGAGGTGACCTCGACGGTCGTGGACTTGTCGTTGTCGAGGTTGGTCACCTTCAGCTTCGTACCGGGCGGGAACTGGTTGCTGGAGGCGGCGGGAGCCCCGCCTTCACCGGAGAGGGTGACGGTCGACCCGGGGCAGACCACCTCGCCGACCTTACCGCCCCCCTGCTGCCCCTGGCCCTGTCCGTTGCCCCGACCCTTCCCCTGTCCGGCGCCCTGACCTTGTCCGGCACCTTGGCCCTGTCCGTTGCCCTGGCCCGCGCCGCCGCCCGCGTCGCCCTGCGCGCCGCCCTGGCCCACCTCGCACCCGGCGGCCTCCTGCTGGCGCTCGATCTGCTCGATGACCGCCCGGCGGTTGGCGATCCGGGCCTCCGACTGCGCGTCCGGGGCGGCCCGCTGTCCGGCGATGAACTTCTCGTTGTTGCTCAGCGCCGTGGCCAGACCGTCGCAGGCGACCGACGCCTGGCTGGTCCCGGTCATCACGATCGCCGTGCCGCCGGCGATCGCCGCCGCGCCGACGAGCAGGGCGAGCTTCTTCTTCCCGCTGAGCGTCCTCTTGCGTGACACGTAGGGGCTCCTGTCCCCGGCCGCTCGGGGGCGGACGGCCGGATCGTTCGGTGTGCCCCTACGTACGGCCGACGCGGCGGATCCGCTCAACTCCCGCCCGGATC
The DNA here is from genome assembly GCF_056432045.1 of Streptomyces sp. NPDC045701. Taxonomy (NCBI): domain Bacteria; kingdom Bacillati; phylum Actinomycetota; class Actinomycetes; order Kitasatosporales; family Streptomycetaceae; genus Streptomyces; species Streptomyces sp. NPDC045701. The sequence continues at coordinate 6,417 of NZ_JBWKJV010000021.1, forward strand.
AACGCGATCCGCGCGTTCCCCCGTCACGACCGGCCGAGCGCGTCCCGTACCGCCTCGTCCGTCCGCGCCACGACCGCCGTACCGTCGTCCGCCGTGATGATCGGCCGCTGGATCAGCTTCGGGTGTTCCGTCAGCGCCGTGATCCAGCGCTCGCGCGAACCGGCCTCGCGCGGCCAGTCCTTCAGCCCCAGCTCCCTGGCGTCGGGTTCCTGGGTACGGGTGATGTCCCACGGCTCCAGACCGAGGCGGGCGAGCACGTCCCGGATCTCGTCGGCGGACGGGACGTCCTCCAGGTAGCGGCGGACCGTGTAGTCGGCGCCCTCCTCGTCCAGCAGGTGCAGGGCGCCACGGCACTTGGAACACGCGGGGTTGATCCAGATCTCCATGCCCGTCACCGTACCGCTCATGGCGGCTCAAAGCCGTGCTGGCCAGGGCCGATTGTCAGTGGGCGGCGGTAAAATCGACGTAGTTCGTGAGGGCCCGGGGGAGGGTCCACACACCGCGCACCAGGAGGTCGCCGATGGCCGTAGCCGCACTCACGACACTGCCCCTCGAACCCTTCAAGCCCCTGAGGAAGAAGCCGCTTCCGGCGGGCCGGCCCCGCGAGTGGTACGTGTCCCACAACCGCCGCCTGAAGGCCATGCGGCTCGCGATCGCCCTGCTCGACTCGGGCGTCTACCACCCGTCGAAGGCCGACAACGAGACGATACGGAGCACGGCGGAGCGCATCGGCATCCACCCGCCGTCCGACATCACCTGCCGGATGGTCCGGGCGCTGATCCCCAGCAGCCGCTGAGCACCACCCGTGCCCGCCGCCCCTCGCCGGGCGGCGGGCACGGGCCCAAGCCGCCGGGCCGGCGGCTCGGCACGGGCGGGCGTCGGCCGTCCGCCGCTGCCTCGCCCGCCCGCCCCGTGCAGCACCACCGCGGTCGCACCCGCCCTGCCATCGTGATCCCGCACCACGACGCCGACCCGTTCTCCGTCGCACTCCACCGCGTCCGTGGATACGTTCTCGACCATGCCGATCCCACGCCCCCGCATCACCGACGAAGAGCGCCGGAGCCTCGTCGCCGTCCGCCACCACCTCGCCCCCGCCGCCCGCGCGGCCACGGTCGAGCAGGTGGCGCTGTCCCTCACCGCCCTCCACGGCACCGACCCCGCCACGGTCCACCTCGCCGCGGGCGCCCGGCTGGCCGACCCGGCGGGTCCGGTGGCCGCCATGGAACGGGCGCTGTACGAGGACCGCACCCTGGTCCGCATGCACGGCATGCGCCACACGGTCTTCGTCGTGCCCGCCGCCCTCGCGCCCGTCGTCCAGGCGTCCACCACCCACGCCGTCGCCGCCCGGGAACGCGCCACGCTGCTCAAGCAGTTGGCAGCGGGCAGCACCCTCGACGCGGAGTGGCTCGCGGACGTCGAGCGGTCGGTCCTCGAAGCCCTGGCCCGGCGCGGCGAGGCCACCGCCGCCGAACTGGCCGAGGACGAACCGCGGCTGCGCGAGCAGTTCGTCTACGCCCCCGGGACGAGCTACGAGCAGCGCCAGACCGTCTCCAGCCGGCTGCTGCGCCTGCTCGGCACCGAGGCCCGTGTCGTCCGGGGCCGCCCGCTCGGCTCCTGGACCTCCGGCCAGTTCCGTTGGGCGCTCGCCCCCGCGCTTCCCGGCCTCCCGCCCGCCGAGGCCCGGGCGACGCTCACCCGCGCCTGGCTCGCCTCCCACGGCCCGGCGACCGAGGCGGACCTGAAGTGGTGGACGGGCTGGAAGGTCACCGACGTACGCGAGGCACTCGCGGCGGTCGGCGCCGTCCCCGTGGACCTCGACGACGGCACCACCGGACACGTCCTGCCCGGTGACACCGGTCCGGTCGAATCCCCGGCCCCCTGGGCGGCCTTCCTCCCCGCCCTCGATCCCACGCCGATGGGTTGGCAGGCCCGCGACTGGTTCCTCCCTACCGCCCACCGCGCCGCCCTCTTCGACCGCAGCGGCAACATCGGTCCCACCGTCTGGTGGAACGGCCGCGTCATCGGCGGCTGGGCCGTGCGCCCCGGCGGCGAACCGGTCTGGCGCCTCCTGGACCCCGACCCCGGCCGCGAGGCCCGCGCCGCGATCGAGGCCGAAGCGGCCCGCCTCCACTCCTGGCTGGCCCCCACCCGCGTCACCCCCCGCTTCCGCACCCCCCTGGAACGCGAACTCTCCGCCTGACCCGCCCGGCCCGGCCCGATACGAGAAAAGGCCGCCGGCCGTGCCTTCCGGTGAGGGAAGGACACGGCCGACGGCCCACGCACGGCCCGGGGGAGCGGACACCCGCTCCGGCCCGCGGCGGTCCTAGATGTCGAAGTACAGCTCGAACTCGTGCGGGTGCGGACGCAGCTGGATCGGGGCGATCTCGTTGGTGCGCTTGTAGTCGATCCACGTCTCGATCAGGTCGGACGTGAAGACGCCACCCGCCTGGAGGTACTCGTTGTCCTCCTCCAGCGCCTCCAGGACGGCCGGGAGGGAGGTCGGGACCTGCGGGACGCCCGCGTGCTCCTCGGGGGCGAGCTCGTAGAGGTCCTTGTCGATCGGCTCGGCCGGCTCGATCTTGTTCTTGACGCCGTCGAGGCCGGCGAGGAGCAGCGCCGAGAAGGCGAGGTACGGGTTCGAGGACGGGTCCGGGGCGCGGAACTCGACGCGCTTGGCCTTCGGGTTCGAGCCCGTGATCGGGATGCGCATCGCGGCGGAGCGGTTGCGCTGCGAGTAGACCAGGTTGACCGGGGCCTCGAAGCCGGGGACCAGGCGGTGGTAGGAGTTCACCGTCGGGTTGGTGAAGGCCAGCAGCGACGGGGCGTGCTTGAGGATGCCGCCGATGTAGTAGCGGGCGGTGTCCGAGAGGCCCGCGTAACCCTGCTCGTCGTAGAAGAGCGGGGAGCCGCCCTGCCACAGGGACTGGTGGACGTGCATGCCGGAGCCGTTGTCACCGAAGATCGGCTTGGGCATGAAGGTCGCGGTCTTGCCGTTGCGCCAGGCGACGTTCTTCACGATGTACTTGAAGAGCATCAGGTCGTCGGCCGCGGCGAGCAGCGTGTTGAACTTGTAGTTGATCTCGGCCTGGCCGGCGGTGCCGACCTCGTGGTGCTGGCGCTCGACCTGGAGGCCGACCCGCTCCAGCTCCAGGGAGATCTCCGAACGCAGGTCGGCGAAGTGGTCGACCGGCGGGGCCGGGAAGTAGCCGCCCTTGTAGCGGACCTTGTAGCCGCGGTTGTCCTCGACCGCACCGGTGTTCCAGGCGCCGGCCTCGGAGTCGATGTGGTAGAAGCCCTCGTTGGCCGCGGTGTTGAAGCGGACCGAGTCGAAGACGTAGAACTCCGCCTCGGGGCCGAAGTAGGCGGTGTCCGCGATGCCGGTGGAGGCGAGGTAGGCCTCGGCCTTCTTGGCGATGTTGCGCGGGTCGCGGCTGTACTGCTCGCCCGTGATCGGGTCGTGGATGAAGAAGTTGATGTTCAGCGTCTTGTCACGGCGGAACGGGTCCAGGCGCGCCGTCGACAGGTCCGCGCGCAGCGCCATGTCGGACTCGTGGATCGCCTGGAAGCCGCGGATCGACGAGCCGTCGAACGCCAGCTCCTCCGTCGGGTCGAACGCCGTGGCCGGAATCGTGAAGTGCTGCATCACGCCGGGAAGGTCGCAGAAGCGGACGTCGATCATCTTGACGTCGTTGTCCGCGATGTACTTCTTGACGTCGTCGGCGTTCTGGAACATCCAACTCCTCCTACTCCCACCCGGGGGAGGGCGGGGTTGCAGCTCGGTCGTGCGGCCAGTGCGGTGGCACACGCTGGTTCCGACCCTAGGGACGGAGGATTTCTCAAGCGTGACCCATTTGTTTCGACCAAGTTAACCGGAGCGCCTGCCCGGGTGCCCGGCCGGACCCGGGTCGAAGTGATCGAAAGCGGGCACAGTACCGTGGTCGGGTGGACAACAGGCAAGCAATCGGATCGTGGCTCTCCGGGCCGCGCGCGGCCGCCGAGGACATGGGTGCCGACTTCGGCCACCGGGGCGAACGGCTCGGGCTGCCGCAGGAGGGGCCCGGCTCCATGGCCCCGCTGGGACGCCGCTTCGGCGCCCTGTTCCTGGACTGGACGCTGTGCATGGTGATCGCATACGGCCTGATCGCGCCCGGTGACCAGGCGGCGGCGGGCAACTGGGCCGTGGCCGTGCTGTTCGTACTCAACGTGCTCACCGTCGGCACGGTCGGCAGCACTCCCGGTAAGCGGCTGCTCGGGCTGCGCGTCATCTCCGTCGACGGGGAGCGGCTGGGTTTCGGGTGGGTGGCCGTCCGCAGCGCGCTGCTGTGCCTGGCCGTCCCGGCGCTCATCTGGGACCGCGACGGCCGCGGGCTGCACGACCGGCTCTCCCGCGCCGTGCAGGTGCGGATCTGACGGGCGCGCGGACGACGCGGAAGACGGGCGCGCGAGGACGACGAGAAGGGGCGCCCCACCGTCACGGTGGGGCGCCCCTTCTGCGTACACGCGCGGCGGTGGCGCGTGCCGCGTACGCCTAGCGCATCTTGCCGCCGCGCGGCATCCGCATGCCCTTGGGCATCGGGCCCTTCGGCAGCGGCATGTTGCTCATCAGGTCGCCCATCGCCCGCAGCCGGTCGTTGGCGGCGGTCACCTGCGCGCCCGAGAGCACCCGCGGCAGCTTCAGCATGGTCGTACGGACCTTCTTCAGCGGCACCTGGCCCTCGCCGTTGCCGACGATGATGTCGTGCACCGGTACGTCCACGACGATGCGGGCCATCTTCTTCTTCTCGGCCGCCAGCAGCGTCTTGAGCCGGTTCGGGTTGCCCTCGGCGACCAGCACGATGCCGGCCTTGCCGACCGCGCGGTGCACCACGTCCTGGTTGCGGTTCATCGCCACCGCCGGGGTGGTCGTCCAGCCGCGGCCCACGTTCTGCAGGACGGCGGCCGCCGCGCCGGGCTGGCCCTCCATCTGCCCGAAGGCCGCCCGCTCGGCGCGGCGCCCGAAGACGATCGCCATCGCGAGGAAGGCCAGCAGGAAGCCCAGGATGCCCAGGTAAACGGGATGCCCGATCAGGAAGCCGATCGCGAGGAGGACGCCGAAGACGACGATTCCCACGCCCGCGACGACAAGACCGACCTTCGGATCGGCCTTTCGGGTCATCTTGTACGTCAAGGCGATCTGCTTCAGTCGCCCCGGGTTCGCAGCGGCGTCACCGCTGTCTGATGTTGCCTTCCTCGCCATGCTGTGAAGTTTACGTGGCCCGGGAAGCGCGACCGGCCACCGCCTCCAGTACGTGCTGGGCCTCCACCCGGTCCCTGGCCCGGCGCCGGTCCTCCAGGACGGAGGTCCAGGCGTTGCGGCGGGCGGTCCGCTGACCGCCGCCGAGGAGCAGCGACTCCACGGCGCGCAGCGCGTCGGTGACGCCCGGGAGGGCGTTGGCCCGGAGCTCGTGCACGTCGTCGGGCGCGGGGCGCGTACGGCCCGCCTGGGCCGCCGTGGGTGCCGTGCGTACCTGCTGGGTCGGGGCCTGCATGTCGGGGGTCCTCCCTGGGAGCGGGTTCTGCGGGAGTGGGGGTCGTACGCCGCGCACCGCGCGCGGCGGCGCGTGCGCGGTGCGTACAAGCATCGTCACAGATCGGTGTTACCAGGGCGTGACCGACCGGTCAAACGCCGGTGAAGCCCCGGGGCGGCCCCCGGACACCGGCGCGGCCCGCGCACGCCCCTCACCTGGGAGGCGTGCGCGGGCCGCGGAGACATTCCCGTACGGCTTGTGCGCCGATTCACACGGCGGCCTGGCTCCGCCGCTCCATCGCCTGCTGGAAGAGGCGGCCGGCCCGGTAGGAGGAGCGGACCAGCGGGCCCGACATCACACCGGAGAAGCCGATCTCGTCGGCCTCCTCCTTCAGCTCCACGAACTCCTGCGGCTTGACCCACCGCTCCACCGGGTGGTGGCGGACCGAGGGGCGCAGGTACTGGGTGATGGTGATGAGTTCGCAGCCCGCGTCGTGCAGGTGCTGGAGCGCCTCGCTGACCTCCTCGCGGGTCTCGCCCATGCCGAGGATCAGGTTGGACTTGGTCACCAGGCCGGCCTCCCGGGCCTTGGTGATGACCTCCAGCGAACGCTCGTAGCGGAAGCCGGGGCGGATCCGCTTGAAGATTCGCGGCACCGTCTCGACGTTGTGCGCCAGCACCTCGGGGCGCGAGGAGAAGACCTCGGCGAGCTGCTCGGGCACGGCGTTGAAGTCGGGGATCAGGAGCTCGACCTTGGTGTGGCCGCCCTCGCGGCCGGCCGTCAGGGCGTGGATCTGCCGAACGGTCTCCGCGTACAGCCAGGCGCCGCCGTCCTCCAGGTCGTCGCGCGCGACGCCGGTGATCGTGGCGTAGTTCAGATCCATCGCGACGACCGACTCGCCCACGCGGCGCGGCTCGTCCCGGTCCAGCGCCTGCGGCTTGCCGGTGTCGATCTGGCAGAAGTCGCAGCGGCGGGTGCACTGGTCACCGCCGATGAGGAAGGTCGCCTCGCGGTCCTCCCAGCACTCGAAGATGTTGGGACAGCCCGCCTCCTGGCAGACCGTGTGCAGGCCCTCGCTCTTCACGAGCTTCTGGAGCTGGTTGTACTCGGGCCCCATCTTCGCCCGGGTCTTGATCCACTCGGGCTTGCGCTCGATGGGGGTCTGGCTGTTCCGGACCTCCAGGCGCAGCATCTTGCGTCCGTCGGGTGCGACTGCGGACACGGCTGGCTCCTACGGCTTCGATTCCTCGGCGAACACCAGGGTACGCCCGATAAAAGTGTGGCCTTCTCGGCGGCGTCGTTACGCCTGGCCAACCTCTGGCCCAGAGGGTGCATTCCCGGCGCGCAGACATCCCCTAGGCGGTCGCCACGGGCTCCGCGTCGCGGCCGGTCTCGCGGGGCCTGAGCGCCGCGTTCTCCAGCACGTCGCGCAGGTGCCGCTCCACCACCGGCAGCACCTCGGCGATCGTCACCTCCCGGCCCAGCTCCTCCGAGAGCGAGGCCACGCCCGCGTCCCGGATGCCGCACGGGACGATCCGGTCGAACCAGGTGTTGTCCGGGTTCACGTTGAGCGCGAAGCCGTGCATCGTGACGCCCTTGGCCACCCGGATCCCGATGGCCGCCAGCTTCCGGTCCTCGCGGCGCTGGCCGGCGTTGGACGGGGCGTACTCGGGGCCGTTGAGCCGCGGGTCGAACTCCTCGTCGTGCAGGCGCGGGTCGAAGTCCAGCGAGAGGCCGCCCACGGACGGGCGCTGTTCCACCGGGTCGCCCAGCACCCACACACCGCTGCGGCCCTCGACGCGCGAGGTCTCCAGGCCGAAGTCCGCCGCCGTGCGGATCAGAGCCTCCTCGAGGCGCCGCACGTGCGCGACCACGTCCACCGGCCGCGGAAGCTTCATGATCGGGTAGCCGACGAGCTGGCCGGGGCCGTGCCACGTGATCTTGCCGCCGCGGTCGACGTCGATGACCGGCGTGCCGTCCAGGGGGCGCTCGCTGTCCTCCGTACGCCGCCCGGCGGTGTACACCGGCGGGTGCTCCAGCAGCAGGCAGGTGTCGGGGACCTCGTCCGCGAACCGGGCGGCGTGGACCTCGCGCTGCATGTCCCACGCCCGCTGGTACTCGACCGCCTCCGCGCCGAAGCCCGCATGGACGAATCGCAGCTCACTCACGGCAACGCCTCCCTAGAACCTTGCAGAGTGCATTCATCGCGCCCCACGCCACTGTACGGCGGCACCGGTCGCCGCGGACGGGCAGGTGCGCCCCGGGCGCAGCGCCGGGGCCGCCCGTCAGCAGCGCCCTCAATCCTCACACGATCGGATGAATCTGGGGCGAAGGTGGCGGTATGGACGTCGATGGCAGTTAAATTCGCGCCGTTCCAAGGGGGTCTGCACCCCGGCCCATAAGGCAAGGCAGGAGACCGCACAGCCGATGACGGATCGCCCCCCGCAGCGCACCCCCAACCGCCAGCTCGCCGCCCTCATCGCCGAAGCCGGGTTCTCCCACGCCGGCCTGGCCAGACGCGTGGACCAGCTCGGCCTCGAACACGGCCTCGACCTCCGGTACGACAAGACGTCGGTGACCCGCTGGCTGCGCGGCCAGCAACCGCGCGGCACCACCCCGGCGCTGATCGCCGAGGTCTTCACCCGCCGCCTCGGCCGACGGCTGTCCGCCCAGGACCTCGGCCTGGACGCCTGCGCACCGGTGTACGCCGGACTCGAATTCGCGGCCACCCCCGAGGAGGCCGTCGACATCGTCAGCGGCCTGTGGCGCAAGGACTCCGGCAGCCACGCCGAACTCCGCAAGATCGCCTTCACCCCGGCCGGACTCGTCGTCCCCAGCCGCGACTGGCTGATCGGCCGCGCCGACGAACGCGTGGGACGCGGCGAGCCCCCGCACCCGGCCGAGCCCCGTGTCCCCGCCCAGGGCCGCGCCCCGGCCGTGTCCCTCGCCGGCCCCGCCCACGTCTCCGTACCGCGCCAGCGCTCCACCGACCGCGGGCCCGGGCAGCGCGTCACCGGCGGGGACGTCGCCGCCCTCCGGTCGGTCGGCGAGCTGTTCCGCACCCTCGACCACGCGTACGGCGGCGGGCACGCCCGCCAGGCCCTCGTCCGGTACCTGGAGCACGAGGCCGAGCCGATGCTGCGCGGCGTGTACGGCGAGACGGTCGGACGCCGGCTCTTCGGCGCGGCCGCCGACCTGACCCGGCTGGCCGGCTGGACCTCGTACGACATCGCCGCGCACGGCCTCGCCCAGCGGTACTTCGTCCAGGCCCTGCGGCTCTCGCAGGTCGCGGGCGACCGCGCCTACGGCTCGTACGTGCTGATCACCATGAGCCGCCAGGCCGTCTACCTCGGCCACGGCCGCGAGGCCGTGCAACTCGCGCGCGTCGCCCAGCAGGGCGTCGGCTCCTCCGCGCCGCCCGTCGTCCAGGCGATGCTGCACTCCGTCGAGGCGCGCGGCCACGCCGTCCTCGGCGAGGTGCGGGCGTGCACCTCCTCCCTCATCCGGGCCGAACGGGCGCTGGACGCCGCCCGGCCCGGCGACGACGTGCCGTACTGGGCGCGGTACTTCGACGAGGCGCAGCTCGCCGACGACTTCGGCCACTGCCACCGCGACCTCCAGCAGTACCGGGCCGCCGCGCAGCACGCGGAGCGGTCCCTCCAGCTGCGCGCGCCCGCCTTCGCGCGCAGCAGGCTCTTCTGCCGGATCGTCCTCGCCACCGCCCGCCTGGGCCTGGGCGAACTGGACCAGGCGTGCGCGCTCGGCGCGGAGGCCGCCCACCAGGCCTCCGAGATGCGCTCGGCCCGCGCGGTGGAGTACGTGCGCGACTTCGAGCGTCGACTGGAGCCCTACCGGGACGCGACCGCGGTCCGGAACTATCGGGACCGGGTGGGGGTCATCGGCCAGCCGGGCTAGGGAGCGTCAGGAAACCGCCGGCGTCCGTCCGAAGGGCGGGGCGTCGCGGGCCGGGCGAGACTTTCCGGACACGATCTAGGCGGCCGCCCGCAGAGGGGGCGCCGTGTACGCGGACGGGACACCGAGGTCGCGCAGGACCGCGTCCGCCGCGCGGCGGCCCGACCGGTACGCGCCCTGCACGGTGCTGGTGTCGCGGTGGTCGCCGCACACGTACAGCCCGCCCAGCAGCCGCACCGGCCGCTGCGGATCGTGCGGCGGCGGCATCGCCGGCACGGCCTCCGGATCGTGGTGGACGGCCAGCAGCTGCCAGTCACCGGTGCCCGTGCCGTACAGCGCCGCCAGCTGCCCGCGCACCCGCTCGTCCAGCCGGTCGGGCGGAGCGCCCAGGACCGTCGAGCTGATCAGCACCCGGCCGTGCGGCGCGCGCGACGGGTCGACCTCGCTCATCACGGCCGAGTGCGACACCGGACCCGTCCGGTCGGCGTCCAGGACCAGTGCCGCGTCCGGCAGCGGGGTGACGGGCGCGGTGTGGTGCAGGACCGTCACGGGGTGGAAGCCCGGCACGCGCAGCCCCGGCAGCAGCTCGGCGGCCGCCCGGGCGCCGGTCGCCACGATCAGGGAACGGCAGCTCAGCTCGCCGTGCTCGGCGGTGACGACCTTGTTGATCGACGCGTCCTTGACGTGGACCCCGGTCTTCACGGTGCCGGCCGGCAGCGTCGCCGCGAGCCGCTCCGGGAGCGCGGAGGCACCGCCCGCCGGGACGCACAGCCGGCCCCGGGCGAAGTCCCGCAGGGCCAGGTCGGCGCAGTGGCTGGACGTCGTCAGGTCCGGGTCGGAGAGCAGCGCCGCCAGCAGCGGGCGGACGAACCCGCTGACGGTACGCGCCGGCAGGCCGCGCCCCGCCAGCGCGTCCGCCGCCGGGCGCTCGGGGCGGGCCAGCAGCCGGGCGTCGCCGGTCGCGGCGAGCCGCCCCAGCGCGGCGCTCAGCCGTGCCTGGTCCAGCGGGCGGGGCGTGCTCGCCAGGGCCCGCGCCCTGGCCCAGCGGGCCGCGCTCCTGCCCACCTCGCCGGTGCGGTGCAGCCGGCCGTCGCTGTGCACCAGGACACCCGGCTGGAAGAGCCGCAGGTCGGTGCCGCCGAGGCCGGGGTACGAGGTGCTGAGCAACTGGCCGGTCCGGTCGAGCCGGAACCCGTCGATCTGCTCGGTGGTCATACGGCCGCCGATGTGGGCAGCGGCCTCCAGAACGCTTACGGTCACTCCCGCGCTGGTCAGCCGATGAGCCGCGGAGAGTCCCGCGATTCCGGCTCCTACGATGACGACGTCCGCGTGGCGTGCGTGCTCGAGCACGTGTCCCTCCCCGGGGTGGCGGTTCGGTGCGTGGGGGGCTCATGCCCTTAACAGGGCGGAGGAATACCCGCGTTCGGTCTCCGAGCGTACGTGCGAGGAGTGGGCCCGGTCACACGCGCGCGTGGGGGGTCACCGAAGCACCGGGGGTAGCACGCGGCCGGAACCGTTCCCGGTGGCTGTGCCCCCGGTCACCCGCCCCCGGGCACCCCCCCGCCTCCGACCCCGTCACCCCTCCCGCCGGCGGCAGCACCCCGGTCCCGCCACGGAGCGGCACCCAACGGTGCCGTACCGCCTACCGGCCACCCGTGACGGGCCGACCGCCCGGGGGCTGGGCCGCCGAAGCGATGGCGGTGTCGATGGTGGGGAACGCGAAGCGGAAGCCGGAGTCCAGGAGGCGGGACGGGAGCACGCGCTGGCTGCCGAGGACGTCGGACGCGAAGTCCCCCAGCGCGATCCGCAGCGCCGGGGCGGGCACGCGCAGGAACGCGGGACGGCGCAGCACGCGGCTCATCGCGGCGGTGACCTCCCGGTTGGTGACCGGGTCCGGGGCGGTGAGGTTCACCGGGCCGGCCAGGGACCCGGTGTCGAGGATGTGCCGCAGCGCGGCCACCTCGTCGTGCAGGGAGATGAAGCTCCAGTACTGCTCACCGTCGCCGAGCCGGCCGCCGAGCCCCGCGCGGAAGAGCGGGAACAGCCGTCCCCACGCGCCGCCCTCGCGGGCCACCACCAGGCCCGTACGGGCGTACGCGACCCGGATGCCCGCCTCCTCCGCGGCCGCCGCGGCGCCCTCCCACTCGACGCACACGGACGGCAGGAAACCGTCCCCCGCGGGTGCCGTCTCGTCGACCGCCCGCGCCCCGGTGTCGCCGTAGTAGCCGAGCGCCGTCCCGCACAGCAGCACCTTCGGCGGGGTGTCCAGGGAGGCGACGGCCTCAGCGATCGCCGCCGTCCCGAGCACCCGGCTGTCCCGGATCTCCCGCTTGTAGGCCTCGTTCCAGCGCCGCTCGCCGACGCCCGCGCCCGCGAGGTGGACGACCGCGTCGCAGCCGGCGAGCCCGGCCGCGTCCACGTACTGCCGCTTGGGGTCCCACCGGACCTCGTCGCCGCCCCGCGCGGGCCGCCGCACCAGCCGGACCACCTCGTGGCCGTCCGCGCGCAGCGAGCGGACCAGGGCCGAACCGATCAGGCCGGTGGAGCCGGTGACCGCGATGCGGGCGATACCAGAACGTGTCATGGCCCCATCCTCCACCGTGGCACAGTGTCGGGCATGATCACCCCGCACATACGTTTGGCGCGGCCCGAGGACGACGCCGCCCTCGGTCAGCTCGACCGCGACACCTGGTCACCGCTGCACGCCGTGCAGCCGCGGCCGCAACCGCCGTACGACCCGTTCTTCGACTCCACGCACCGCCCGGAGGACTTCCTGGTGGCCGAGGACGAGGACGGCCGCCCCGCCGGGTACCTCCGCCTCGTGCCGCCCACGCGGCTCGCCTGCAACCGGCACGTGCGGCAGATCCAGGGCCTCGCCGTCGCCGGCCGGGCGCGCGGGCGCGGCATCGCACGGGCCCTGCTGCGCGCGGCGTTCGACGAGGCCACCCGCCAGGGCGCCACCCGCATCACCCTGCGCGTACTCGGCCACAACGAGCCCGCGCGCTCGCTCTACGCCTCGGAGGGCTTCGTCGTCGAAGGCGTCCTGCCGGGGGAGTTCTTCCTGGACGGGCGGTACGTCGACGACGTCCTCATGGGCCGCCGTCTCACCTGATCACACCCCGAAACGGTCCCAGAGCCGGGGGAAGCGCTCCTCCAGCGCCGCGTCGTCGTCGAAGTCGAACGGCGTGCCCTCCGGCTCCGGGGCCTGCGGCGGGATGCCCAGGTCCGGTGCGACGGCACCCGTGAGCTGCTCGTACGCCTCGTCCGCCGCGTACCCCAGCTCCTCGCCGTCCCCGTCGATCTCCTCGTCGAAGTCGTCCAGCAGCTCGGCGAGCGAGTCAGGGTCGTGCACCGCCCCCTCGAACACCTCCCGGCCCTGGCCGATCAGCCAGCAGCGGAAGTAGTCGAACGCGTCGTCGCTCGCGCCGCCCAGCAGGACGGCGGCCGCGCCCCACAGGTCCCAGGTGTACGCGCGGTTGTAGCGGGCCTCGAAGTGCCGGGCGAAGTCCAGCACGGAGTCGGGGTCGAGCTGCAGCAACCGTTCCACCAGCAGCTCGGCGTGGTCCTCCGGGTCGCCCTCGGCGGCCTCGCGGGTCGTGTCGATGATCGCCCAGAACTCCGTCTCGTCCATCACGGGACAAGCATCCTGGCTCGCGGGTGACCGTGCACGTGGAGCGGCCGAAATGAAACCGGACAGAGGATGTCGTCTTTGCCGGGCACTGTGGTCGTATGACGAACGACTCGACGCACAGCACGCCCCTGACCGGCACGATCGCGCTCGTCGCGGGCGCCACCCGCGGCGCCGGCCGGGCCATCGCCGTACAGCTCGGCGCGGCCGGAGCCACCGTGTACGTCACCGGCCGCACCACCCGGACCGGCGCCAGTGAGGTGGGCCGGCCGACCGAGACCATCGAGGAGACCGCCGAGCTGGTCACCGCCGCGGGCGGCGAGGGCATCGCCGTCCCGGTCGACCATCTCGTACCCGACCGGGTCCGCGCGCTGGTCGCCCGGATCGACGAGGAGCGGGGACGGCTCGACGTGCTGGTCAACAGCCTGTGGGGCGGCGACCACCTCATCCCGTGGGGCAAGAAGATGTGGGAGACGGACCTCGACCAGGGCATGCGGATGCTGGAGCTCGGGGTGCGCAGCCACGTCATCACCAGCAGCTGCGCGCTGCCGCTGCTCATCCGCAACCCGGGCGGACTGGTCGTCGAGATGACGGACGGGACGGCCGAGTACAACACGCGGTTCCGCGAGAACTTCTACTTCGACCTCGCCAAGAACGCCCCGCTGCGCATGGCCTTCAGCCTGGGCGAGGACCTCAAGGAGGTGGGCGGCACGGCGGTCGCCCTCAGCCCCGGCTACCTCCGCTCCGAGATGATGCTCGACCTCTACGGCGTGACGGAGGAGAACTGGCGCGACGCCGTCACGAAGGAGCCGCACTTCGCGATCGCCGAGTCGCCCGCGTACGTCGGCCGGGCCGTCGCCGCGCTCGCCGCCGACCCGGACCGGCACCGGTGGAACGGCCGGTCGCTGTCCAGCGGGCAGCTCGCCAAGGTGTACGGCTTCACCGACACCGACGGGTCGCGGCCCGACGGCTGGGCGTACTTCATCGACGTCGTGCACGGGGGGAAGCACGCGACCGCCGACGACTACCGGTGAGGGGCCGCTCCCGGTGACCACCGGGAGGGTCACCGGTACCGCCGTGCCATCCGGTCCGCCGCCTCCGCGAACAGCGCCCGCAGCGACTGAGGCCCCAGCACCTCCGCCTCCGGCCCCAGACGCAGGAGCTGGCCGTAGGCGACCTCCTCCGACTCCACCGGCAGGGTCACCGTCACCCGGCCCTCCGCGTCCGGCGGGCCGGCCGCCTCCAGCGCCTCGCGGGCGGCGGCCCGGTCCGTGACGTACGGCAGGTCCCGCGCCCCGGCCGCCGTGACCCGCACGACCACCTCCGTACGCAGGATCGAGCGGGCGAAGTCGGCCGCCCGCTCCTCCCAGAACGCCGGCAGGTCGAAGTCCTCGTCCCGCACGAAACGGCCGTCGGCGAGCGTGACGGCGGTGAACCGGTCCACCCGGTACACCCGGAACGAACCGCCCGCGCGGGCGCACAAGTACCAGACACCCGCCTTCAGCACGAGCCCGTACGGGTCCAGCTCGCGCTCCACCTCGGCGTCCCGGCGCCGGTAGCGGGCCACCACCGGCCGGTCGTCCCAGACCGCCTCCGCGACCACCGGCAGCAGCCGGGGCGTCTCCGGCTCCTGGTACCAGCCCGGGGCGTCCAGGTGGAACCGCTGCGCCGCCGAGGAGGGCGCGTCCCGCAGCGACGGCAGCAGCGCGGCCGACACCTTCAGGCGGGCGGCCGACGCCGCGTCCTCCAGGCCCATCTCACGCAGCGCGCCCGGCACCCCGGACAGGAACAGCGCCTCCGCCTCGCTGCGCGCGAGGCCGGTCAGCCGCGTCCGGTAGCCGCCGATCAGCCGGTAGCCGCCCGCCCGGCCCCGGTCCGCGTACACGGGCACCCCGGCCTCCGAGAGCGCCTGCGCGTCGCGGGTGACGGTGCGCTCGGAGACCTCCAGCTCGCGGGCCAGCTCGGCGGCCGTCATGGAGGGGCGGGACTGGAGCAGGAGCACCATTCTGATCAGCCTGGCAGCGCGCATGCACGCCATGATGCAGCAGTCCCCCCGCGCCTTCATGGCCGCGGGGGGACCGCTGATCAGGAGGCCTACAGGCCGTAGCGTTCGCGGGCGTCCTTCACCGCGGAGGCGGGGACCTCACCGCGCCCGGCCAACTGCGCCAGCGCGGCGACCACGATCGACTCGGCGTCCACACCGAAGTGGCGGCGGGCCGCCTCGCGGGTGTCCGACAGGCCGAAGCCGTCCGCGCCGAGCGAGCTGTAGTCCTGCTCGACCCACTGCGCGATCTGGTCCGGGACCTGGCGCATGTAGTCGCTGACGGCCAGCACCGGGCCCTGCGCGTCGGCCAGCGCCTGGCGGACGTAGGGCACCCGCTCCTCGCCGCGCAGCAGCGCCGCGTCGGCCTCCAGGGCGTCGCGCCGCAGTTCGGTCCACGAGGTGGCGGACCACACGTCGGCGGTCACGCCCCACTCGGCGGCCAGCAGCTCCTGGGCCTTCAGCGCCCAGTGGATCGCCGTGCCGGAGGACAGCAGCTGGAGGCGCGGGGCGTCGGCCGTGACGGGCGTGCCCTCCTTGAACCGGTACAGGCCCTTGATGATGCCCTCGTCCACGCCCTCGGGCTTGGCCGGCTGGGGCATCGGCTCGTTGTACACGGTCAGGTAGTAGAAGACGTTCGGGTCCTCGCCGGGGGCCGTCTCGCCGTACATCCGGCGCAGACCGTCCTTGACGATCGCCGCGACCTCGTACGCGAACGCCGGGTCGTACGTCAGCGCCGCCGGGTTGGTCGCCGCGATGACGGGGGAGTGCCCGTCCGCGTGCTGGAGGCCCTCACCGGTCAGCGTGGTGCGGCCGGCCGTGGCGCCGACGAGGAAGCCCCGGCCGAGCTGGTCGCCCAGCTGCCACATCTGGTCGGCCGTCCGCTGCCAGCCGAACATCGAGTAGAAGATGTAGAACGGGATCATCGGCTCGCCGTGCGTGGAGTACGCGGTCGACGCGGCGATGAAGTCGGCCATCGAGCCGGCCTCGGTGATGCCCTCGTTGAGGATCTGGCCGTCCTTGGCCTCGCGGTAGTACATCAGCTGGTCGCGGTCGACCGGCTCGTACGTCTGGCCCTTCGGCGAGTAGATGCCGAGCGACGGGAACAGCGACTCCATGCCGAAGGTGCGGGCCTCGTCCGGGACGATCGGCACCCAGCGCCCGCCGGTCTGCTTGTCGCGGATCAGGTCCTTCATCAGCCGGACGAACGCCATGGTCGTCGCGACCGACTGCTGGCCGGAGCCCTTGTCGAACGCGGTGAACGTCCTGTCGGCCGGGGCGGGCAGCGGGGCGACGGCGTGCGTGCGGCGCGCAGGGGCGGGGCCGCCGAGGGCGGCGCGGCGCTCCTGGAGGTAGCGCACCTCGGGGGAGTCGGCGCCGGGGTGACCGTAGGGCGCCTGGCCGTCGGTGAAGGCGGAGTCCGGGATCGGCAGGCCGAGCAGGTCCCTCATGCCCTTGAACTCGTCCACCGACAGCTTCTTCATCTGGTGGTTGGCGTTCTTGGACTCGAAGCCCTTGCCGAGGGTGAAGCCCTTGACCGTCTGGGCGAGGATCACCGTCGGGGCGCCCTTGTGCTCCAGGGCCGCCTTGTACGCCGCGTACACCTTGCGCGGCTCGTGGCCGCCGCGGGAGTACTGGAAACACTCGATGATCTTGTCGTCGGACAGCAGCTTCGCCATCTCGGCGAGCGCGGGGTCCTTGCCGAAGAAGTCCTCGCGGATGTAGGCCGCGTCGCGGGTCTGGTACGTCTGGATCTGCGCGTCCGGCACCTCGCGCAGCCGGCGTACCAGCGCGCCCGTGGTGTCGAGCTGGAACAGCTCGTCCCAGGCGTTGCCCCACAGCGACTTCACGACGTTCCAGCCGGCGCCGCGGAACTGGGCCTCCAGCTCCTGCACGATCTTGAAGTTGGCGCGGACCGGACCGTCGAGGCGCTGGAGGTTGCAGTTGATGACGAAGGTGAGGTTGTCGAGCTCCTCACGGGCGGCGAGCGCGAGGGCCGCCGTCGACTCGGGCTCGTCCATCTCGCCGTCGCCGAGGAACGCCCACACGTGGGAGTTCGAGACGTCCTTGATGTTGCGGTTGGTCAGGTAGCGGTTGAACCGCGCCTGGTAGATCGCCGACAGCGGGCCGAGGCCCATCGACACCGTCGGGAACTCCCACAGCCAGGGCAGGCGGCGGGGGTGCGGGTAGGACGGCAGGCCGTTGCCGCCGGACTCCTGGCGGAAGTTGTCCAGGTGCTGCTCGTTCAGCCGCCCGTCGAGGAACGCGCGGGCGTAGATGCCGGGGGAGGCGTGGCCCTGGATGTAGAGCTGGTCGCCGGAGCCGTCCCGCTCCTTGCCGCGGAAGAAGTGGTTGAAGCCCGTCTCGTAGAGCCAGGCGGCGGAGGCGAAGGTGGCGATGTGGCCGCCGACGCCGTACTTGGAGCCGCGGGAGACCATGGCGGCCGCGTTCCAGCGGTTCCAGGCGGTGATCCGCGCTTCCAGCTCCTCGTCGCCGTCGAAGCCGGAAGCGGCCTCGGCCGAGGTGGGGATGGTGTTGACGTAGTCGGTTTCGAGCAGCTTGGGCAGCGCGAGACCGGCGCCCTCGGCGCGCTCCAGGGTGCGTCGCATCAGGTACGCGGCGCGGTGCGGCCCGGCCGCCTTGGCGACGGCGTCGAGGGAGGCCTGCCACTCGGCGGTCTCCTCGGGGTCGCGGTCCGGCAGCTGGTCGAGCTCGCTCGGCTGGATGCGGGTGGGGTCGGTCATAGTCGCCGCCTTCCGGAGTCGAAGGGGTGGGAGCCCTTGGTCTTGGCAGGACAGGGCGAGGGGACCTCTGTTGAAGTCCGCGGACGACTGTACGACTGTGATCGATGATCGATCAAAGCGTTCGGCGAAAAAACTGTCCCGTATGGGCAAAGTCGGCATGCGGTGCCAGGAAAAGGGGCACCCGGTGCCGTGTTTTCGCAGGTGGGAGAGGCGAATGAGCGCGCGTGGCGACCGATGAGCGAGGGGCGTACGCGCCCGGCGCGCGACGGGCGCGTATCAGGCGCGAGGGGCGCAGCCCAGGACGTGCTCCTTCACCAGCACCCCGATCCTGGGGTCGCGGCGGCGGAACGCCTCGACGAGCTCCTCGTGCTCCTCGGCGTACGACTTCTGTACGGTGCCGAGCCAGCGGATCGACAGTGCCGTGAAGACCTCGATGCCGAGCCCCTCCCAGGTGTGCAGGAGCACGCTGTTGCGGGCGGCCCGCACCAGCTCCCGGTGGAAGCCCACCGTGTGCCGCACCTGCGCCGTACCGTCCGCCCGGGCGTCCGCCTCGTACAGGGCCGCCACATGGGGCTCCAGGGCCGAGCAGTCCTCGCCCAGCCGGCCGGCCGCCAGCTCGGCGGCGATCTGCTCCAGGCCGGCCCGCACCGGGTAGCTCTCCTCCAGGTCCGCCGCGGTGAGGTTGCGGACCCGGACGCCCTTGTTGGGGGCCGACTCGATGAGGCGGAGGCTCTCCAGCTCGCGCAGGGCCTCGCGCACCGGCGTCTGGCTGACCGCCAGCTCGGTGGCGATGCGCCGCTCGACGATCCGCTCGCCCGGCTTCCAGCGGCCGCTGACGATGCCCTCCACGATGTGCTCGCGGATCTGCTCGCGCAGCGAGTGGACGACGGGCGGGGTCATGGGGGCTCCTTCGCGGCTGCGGCGGTCGTCCGCCATTATTCCGCCCGGTCAGCCCGTACGGCTGCCCCGGGCGGGAGACACCGGTCACGCCGACGTGCCGTGGACACGACAGCGGCGCCCCCGGCCGGAGAGCTCCGGACCGGGGGCGCCGTCGTCGTACGCGAGGGGACCGTGATTACAGGCCGAGGTCGACCTCGAACTCGCCCGCCTCGAGGATCGCCTTGACGGCCGTCAGGTAGCGGGCCGCGTCGGCGCCGTCCACCAGACGGTGGTCGTAGGAGAGCGACAGGTACGTCATGTCGCGGACCGCGATGGTCTCGCCCAGGTCCGGGTGGTTGATGACCACCGGGCGCTTGACGGTGGCACCGATGCCCAGGATGGCGACCTGGTTCGGCGGCACGATGACCGTGTCGAACAGCGCACCGCGCGAACCGGTGTTGCTGATCGTGAAGGTGGCGCCGGACATGTCGTCCGGGGTGAGTCCGCCACCACGGGCCTTGCCCGCCAGCTCCGCCGTCTTCTTGGCGATACCGGCGATGTTGAGGTCGCCCGCGCCCTTGATGACCGGGGTCATCAGGCCCTTCTCGGCGTCCACGGCGATGCCGATGTTCTCCGAGTCGAAGTACGTGATCGTGCCCTCGTCCTCGTTGATCCGGGCGTTGATGACCGGGTGGGCCTTCAGCGCCTGGGCCGCCGCCTTCACGAAGAACGGCATCGGGGACAGCTTGACGCCCTCGCGGGCGGCGAACGCGTCCTTCGCGCGGTTGCGCAGCTTCATCAGCTTGGTGATGTCGACCTCGACGACCGAGGTCAGCTGGGCCTGCGAGTGCAGCGCCTTCATCATGTTGTCGCCGATGACCTTGCGCATCCGGGTCATCTTGACCGTCTGGCCGCGCAGCGGGGACGCCTCCAGCGCCGGGGCCTTGGGGGCGGCCGGGGCGGCCGCGGCGGGAGCCGGGGTGGCGGCGGCCTTCGCGGCCTCGGCGGCGGCGACGACGTCCTGCTTGCGGATACGGCCACCGACGCCGGTGCCCTTGACCGACGCCAGGTCGACGCCGTTCTCGGAGGCCAGCTTGCGGACCAGCGGCGTCACGTACGCGCCGTCCTCCGCCGGCTGTGCGGCGGCCGGAGCGGGCGTGACGGGAGCGGCCGGGGCCTGGGCGGGCGCCGGAGCCTGGGCGGCGGGCGCGGGCTGGGCCGGAGCCGGAGCCGGGGCGGGCGCGGCGGGCTGAGCCGGAGCCGGAGCGGCGGGCTGGGCCGGAGCCGGAGCGGCGGGCTGGGCCGGAGCCGGGGCGGGCGCGGGCTGGGCCGGAGCCGGGGCGGGGGCCTCCTGCTTCGGAGCCTCCTGGGCCGGGGCGGGGGCCGCCTGCTGCGGGGCCTCCTGCTTCGGAGCCGCACCCGGGGCGCCGATGACGGCCAGCTTGGCGCCGACCTCGGCGGTCTCGTCCTCGGCCACCACGATCTCCAGCAGCACGCCGGAAGCCGGCGCCGGGATCTCGGTGTCGACCTTGTCCGTGGAGACCTCGAGCAGCGGCTCGTCCTCCGTGACCTCCTCGCCGACCTCCTTCAGCCAGCGGGTGACGGTGCCCTCGGTGACCGACTCGCCCAGCGCGGGCAGGACGACGTCGGTGCCCTCGGCCGAACCGCCACCGGCGGCGGCCTCGGCGGTCGGGGCGGGGGCGGGGGCCTCGGCCTCGGTGGACGGGGCGGCCTGCGGGGCCTCCTGAGCGGGGGCCTCCTGCGCCGGGGCCGGGGCCTCCTGAGCGGGGGCCTCCTGCGCCGGGGCCGGGGCGGCCTCGGCGGCGGGGGCGGCCTCGGCGGCCGGGGCGCCCGTGCCGTCGTCGATGACGGCCAGCTCGGCGCCGACCTCCACCGTCTCGTCCTCGGCGACCTTGATGGAGGCCAGGACACCGGACGCCGGGGCGGGGATCTCGGTGTCGACCTTGTCGGTCGACACCTCCAGCAGCGGCTCGTCGGCCTCGACGCGCTCGCCCTCGGCCTTCAGCCAACGGGTGACAGTGCCCTCGGTGACGCTCTCGCCGAGCGCCGGCAGGGTTACGGAAACCGACATGGTTTCGGTTGCTCCTAACGAATTGCGGAAAGTGGTCGTCGCGCCCGGACTGAAGGCGTCAGTCGTGGGAGTGGAGGGGCTTGCCGGCCAGGGCCAGGTGGGCCTCGCCGAGCGCCTCGTTCTGCGTCGGGTGGGCGTGGATGAGCTGCGCGACCTCGGCCGGCAGCGCCTCCCAGTTGTAGATCAGCTGCGCTTCGCCGACCTGCTCGCCCATGCGGTCACCGACCATGTGGACGCCGACCACGGCACCGTCCTTGACCTGGACGAGCTTGATCTCGCCCGCGGTCTTGAGGATCTTGCTCTTGCCGTTGCCCGCGAGGTTGTACTTCAGGGCGACGACCTTGTCCGCGCCGTAGATCTCCTTGGCCTTGGCCTCGGTGATACCGACGGAGGCGACCTCGGGGTGGCAGTACGTCACCCGGGGCACGCCGTCGTAGTCGATCGGAACGGTCTTCAGACCGGCCAGACGCTCCGCCACCAGGATGCCCTCGGCGAAGCCGACGTGCGCGAGCTGGAGGGTCGGGACGAGGTCGCCCACGGCCGAGATCGTCGGCACGTTGGTGCGCATGTACTCGTCGACGAGGACGTAGCCGCGGTCCATCGCGACGCCCTGCTCCTCGTACCCGAGGCCGGCCGAGACCGGGCCGCGGCCGATGGCGACGAGCAGCACCTCGGCCTCGAAGGTCTTGCCGTCCGCCAGGGTGACCTTGACGCCGTTGTCGGTGTACTCGGCGCTCTGGAAGAACGTGCCGAGGTTGAACTTGATGCCGCGCTTGCGGAACGCGCGCTCCAGCAGCTTCGAGCTGTTCTCGTCCTCGACCGGTACGAGGTGCTTCAGGCCCTCGATGATCGTGACGTCCGTGCCGAAGGACTTCCACGCGGAGGCGAACTCGACGCCGATGACGCCGCCGCCCAGGATGATCGCGGACTCCGGCACCCGGTCCAGGGTCAGCGCGTGGTCCGAGGAGATGACGCGGTTGCCGTCGATCTCCAGGCCCGGGAGCGACTTCGGTACGGAACCGGTGGCGAGGAGGACGTGGCGGCCCTCGACCCGCTGGCCGTTCACGTCGACCGAGGTGGGGGAGGACAGCCGGCCCTCACCCTCGATGTACGTCACCTTGCGGGAGGCGACGAGACCCTGGAGGCCCTTGTACAGGCCGGAGATCACGTCGTCCTTGTACTTGTGGACGGCCTTGATGTCGATGCCCTCGAAGGAGGTCAGCACACCGAACTGGTCGGCCTCACGGGCCTGGTCCGCGATCTCACCGGCGTGGAGCAGCGCCTTGGTGGGAATGCAGCCGTTGTGCAGGCAGGTGCCGCCGAGCTTGTTCTTCTCGATCAGTGCGACGTCCAGGCCCAGCTGCGCACCCCGCAGGGCCGCGGCGTACCCGCCACTGCCACCGCCGAGGATCACTAGGTCGAAAACGGTGCTGGCGTCGTTCGCCACGTCACGTCCTCCATGCATGTGCGCCGGTCGCCGGTCGTACACGACCGGGCGGCGGCTGGTGTTCGGCCGCTGATTCTTCGGCCCTGTGGTGGGGGCCCTGTCCTGCCGAGAACCCATCTTCGCACTTGTTGCCGGGAGGCGGGACGCGGGGCTGTTCTATTCAGGGCCCGGTTCGGCTCCGGGGCGCCCGCCGCGTGCGCCGAACGCCGATCGCGCGCGAGTTCCCCGGCTCGCCACCCGCGCGCGCCTCCGGCCCACTCGGCCGGGCCACCCGGGCAGGCACACCGGGCGCCCACGAACCGGGTGACCCACGGGCTTCCCGGGGACGCCGCGGCCCCGGGTGCCGTCCACCCGGGGCCGCGGCGTGACCGTGCGGTCACCGGCGGTGTCAGCCGAGGTCGCCCGCGGCCGTGCGCTCCGCCAGCCTCACCAGGGTGCGGACGGCCGAGCCGGTGCCGCCCTTCGGGGTGTAGCCGAACGGGCCGCCCTCGTTGAAGGCCGGGCCCGCGATGTCCAGGTGGGCCCAGGTGATGCCCTCGCCCACGAACTCCTTGAGGAACAGGCCGGCGACCAGGCCGCCGCCCATCCGCTCGCCCATGTTCGCGATGTCGGCGGTCGGCGAGTCCATGCCCTTGCGCAGGTCGGCCGGGAGCGGCATCGGCCAGGACGCCTCGCCGACCTCCTCCGCGATCTCGTGGATCGCGGTACGGAAGGCGTCGTCGTTCGCCATGATGCCGAACGTGCGGTTGCCCAGCGCCAGCACCATCGCGCCGGTCAGCGTCGCCACGTCGACGATCGCGTCGGGGTTCTCCTCCGACGCCCGGGTCAGGGCGTCGGCCAGGACCAGGCGGCCCTCGGCGTCGGTGTTCAGCACCTCGACGGTCTTGCCGCTGTACATGCGCAGGACGTCACCGGGGCGGACGGCGGAGCCGGACGGCATGTTCTCGGCGAGCGCCAGCCAGCCGGTGACGTTGACCGCGAGACCCAGGCGGGCGGCCGTGACGACGGCGGCGAAGACGGCGGCGGCGCCGCTCATGTCGCACTTCATCGTCTCGTTGTGGCCGGCCGGCTTCAGGGAGATGCCGCCCGAGTCGTAGGTGATGCCCTTGCCCACCAGGGCGAGGGTCTTCTGCGCCTTCGGGTGCGTGTACGCGAGCCGCACCAGGCGCGGAGCGTTCTCCGACCCCTGACCGACGCCCAGGATGCCGCCGTACCCGCCCTTGACGAGGGCCTTCTCGTCGAGGACCTGCACCTTGATGCCGTTCTCCTTGCCCGCCGCGGTCGCGATGGCCGCGAAGGACTCGGGGTAGAGGTCGTTCGGCGGGGTGTTGACCAGGTCGCGGGCGCGGTTGATCTCCTCGGCCAGCGCGACGGCGCGCTCGGCGCCGGCCTTGTACGCCTTGTCGCGCGGCTTGGTGCCCAGCAGCGCCACCTCGCCCAGCGGGCCCTTGGCGTCCTTGCCCTGCTCCCGGTAGGCGGTGAAGGCGTACGCGCCCAGCAGCGCGCCCTCCGCGACGGCCTCGGCGTCCTCGACCGCCCCGACCGGCAGGGCGAACCCGGCCTTCTTGACGCCGGTCAGCGCGCGGGCGGCCGCACCGGCGGCGCGGCGCAGGGCCTCGGCGTCGTACGCCTCGTCCTTCTCGGGCGCCGTGCCGAGTCCCACCGCGAGCACGAGCGGGGCCTTCAGGCCGGACGGCGCGGGCACCTTGGTCACCTCACCCTCGGAGCCCGAGGCGCCGAGGGTCTCCAGGACGGTGGCGAGCTTTCCGCCGAACGCCTTGTCCACGGCCTCGGCGCCCGGTGCGACAACGAGCCCCTTGCCGCCCTTCCGGCTCTTGGCGACGCCGACGACGAGAGCGTCGGCGCGCAGTGTCGCCGCGCCGGCGGTGCTGAGAGTGAGAGCAGTCACGGTGGTGAATTCTCGCTTCCATTGAGTTCTGAGGCGGTCGAGGGGTGGGACGACCGAGTCCTGCCGCATCGTAAGTGGAGCCCGGTGCGCGCCGTGAACGAGCCTACGCGTGCTGTGCCGTTTCGCTCACGGCGGCGGCAATTCACTCATCCGTGGCGTCTCCTCAACGTTTGCTGCGTCAACTGCTGAGAGGTACGTCACACTCCCTGCAATCGTGCAAGGGAGCAACGTACCCGTTTGCATCATCTCCACAGATCCTCCCGGCGCCCGCACGCCCGCGGAGGACCCACGAGGGGGGAAGTCACATGCGCACATCCGGACTCCGGGGCAGAAGAGTGGCAGGCACCCTGCCGGCCGCGACCGTGCTGGCCACGGCCCTGCTGGCGTCGGTCGTCCCCGCCGCCCCGGCGGCGGCGGCCGAACTCGCCCCGCGCGTCGACCTGACGGTACTCGTCGTGGACGACGGCGGCGGCGCGGTCGAGGCGATCGCATCCGAACTCAAGGGGTCCGGCACCCCTTACCGCACCGTCCGCCTCACCGACCCGGCGCGCCCCGTCATCGACGCCGCGTTCCTCGCCGACACGGTCGACGGGCGGCCCCGCGCCAAGTACCAGGGCGTCGTCCTGCCCGACGAGGCGCCGCAGGGCCTGGCCGCGGCCGAACGGGCCGCCCTCACCGCGTACGAGCAGAAGTACGCCGTCCCGCAGGTCGACGCCTACACCTGGGCCCACCCGGGCGTCGGCCTCGACCACACCAGCGAGGGCGGGAGTTCGGGTGTCCTCGACGGCGTCCGCACCGATGTCACCGCCGCCGGGCGGACGGGCCCGTTCCGGTACCTCGACGGGCCCCTCACCTTCGAGGACAACGCCCCGGACGTCGCCGAGAGTTACGGGTACGCCGGGCGGCCGCGCGAGGGCTACACCAGCTACCTCGACATGCCCGTCGCCGACGGCGGGCGCGCCAGCCTCGTCGGGCAGTACGCCCACGACGGCCGGCGCGAACTGGTCGTCACCTTCGCCTACAACCGGCACCAGCGGCAGTTCCGCGCCCTGGCCCGCGGCATCGTGGAATGGCTGACCGACGGCGTCCACCTCGGGCAGAACCGCAACTACCTCTCCGTCCACGTCGACGACGTCTTCGCCCCCGACGCCCGCTGGGACACCGAACGCAACTGCACCCCCGGCGACATCGACTGCGCCGGCGGCGGCGACGGCGGGTCCGTCCCGCCGATCCGGATGACCGAGGCCGACGCCGAGTACGCCGCCCGGTGGCAGCGCTCCGCGGGCTTCACCCTCGACATGGTGTACAACGCGGGCTCCGGGGAGGAGTGGAAGACCGAGAACGGCGGCAGCGACCCGCTCACCGCCCGGCTGGTGGCCGACCGGGCCCAGTACCGCTGGATCAACCACACCTACACGCACCCCTTCCTCGGCTGCGTCCAGGACACCTCCACCGTCCCGTGGACCTGCGCCAAGGACGCGTACGGCAACACCCGTTACCTGAGCCGCGCCGAGATCGCCGCCCAGATCCGGGACAACCACACCTGGGCCGCGAACCGGGGCATCGCCGTCGACCGCGCCGAACTGGTCACCGGCGAGCACTCCGGCCTCAAGACCCTCCCGCAGCAGCCCGCCGACAACCCGAACCTCGCCGGCGCGCTGGCCGACACCGGCGTCAAGTGGATCGCGAGCGACAACTCCCGCGAGCCCCGGCAGCGGCCCGTCGGCGCCGCGAAGACCGTCCCGCGCCACCCGATGAACGTGTACTACAACGTGGGCACCGCCGCCGAGATGGCCGACGAGTACAACTGGATCTACGCGTCGAAGGAGGACGGCGGCAGCGGCGTCTGCGAGACCAACCCCGCCTCCAGCTGCCTGGACGAGCCGCTCGACGTGACCACCGGCTACGCCTCCCACATCGTCCCGCAGGAGGCCAGGATCGCCCTCGGGCACGTCCTGGGCAACGACCCCCGCCCGCACTACGTCCACCAGTCCAACCTGGCCGAGGACCGCATCCTGTACCCGGTGCTGGACCGGATCCTCGCCGACTACCGCGGCCTGTTCGCCGACAACACCCCGCTCGTCAACCCCCGCCACCGCGACGCCGGTACCGAACTGGCCCGCCGCGCCGCCTGGGACCAGGCCCTCACGGACGGCAGGGTCACCGCGTACCGCATCGGCAACACCGTCACCGTCAAGGCGCCCGCCGGAGTGACCGCCCCCGTCACCGCGCCCGAGGGCACCCGGAAGAACCTGCTGCTCGGGACGGCGGCGTTCGGCACCGCGTACGCCGGGGCCCGCTCGGCCTGGACCGCGCCCGAGGCGCTCCAGTCAGCGGTCACCCTCACGCTGCCGACCACCTGACGCCCGACGCCCGACCACATCCACATCCGGGGGGACACACCGATGCCGAGCAGCGGCCGCCATGTCACCATGCTCACCGAAGGCACCTACCCGCACGTCCACGGCGGCGTCAGCACCTGGTGCGACCAGCTCGTCCGGGGCATGCCCGAGGTCGACTTCCACGTCCTGGCACTGACCGGCAACGGCCGCGAACCGGTCACCTGGGAGCTGCCGCCCAACCTCTACCGGCACACCTCCTTCCCGCTGTGGGGCCCGGCCCAGGGGCGCGGCCGGCCCCTCATCGGGCGCGAACGGCGCGCCTTCACCGACACCTACGAACGCTTCCTGCTGTCGATACTCGACCCGTCGGCCGGCTGCGACTTCGGCGAGGGCCTCTACGCCCTCGCCGGACTCGCCCGGCGCGGCAGGCTCTCGGCGGCCCTGCGCTCCGAGTCCGTCCTCCGCTCCCTGATGTGGATATGGACCATGCCGCACCTGGAGACGGCAGCCGCCCGCCCCACCGTCCACGACGCCCTGACCGCCACCGACCTCCTCGAACACGCCCTGCGCCCGCTCGCCGCCCGCGTCCCCGGCGACAGCGTCGCCCACGCCGTCTCCAGCGGCCTGGCCACCCTCCCCGCCCTCGCCGCCCAGCACTTCGACGGCGTGCCGTTCCTCCTCACCGAACACGGCATCTACCTGCGGGAGCGCTACCTCGGCTACCGCAGCGCCGCCCAGCGCTGGCCCGTCAAGGCCCTCATGCTCGGCTTCTACCGGGAGCTCAACGGCCTCGGCTACCGCAAGGCCGACCTCATCACCCCCTGCAACCAGTACAACCGGCGCTGGGAGGAGCGCGGCGGCGCCCCCGCCGACCGCATCCGCACCGTCTACAACGGCGTCGACCCGCACGCCTTCCCCCTCGCCGGACCCGAACCCGCCGTGCCCACCCTCAGCTGGTGCGGCCGCGTCGACCCCATCAAGGACCTGGAGACCCTCGTCCGGGCGTACGCCATCGCCCGCGCCGAACTCCCCGAGCTGCGCCTGCGGTTGTTCGGCCCCGTCCCCGCAGGCAACGAGGACTACCGCACGAAGCTGGAGAAGCTCGCCGCCGACCTGGGCGTCACCGACGGCATCGCCTACGAGGGCCGGGTCTCCGACGTGGCGGGCGCCTACGCCGCGGGCAGCCTGGTGATGCTCTCCTCGATCAGCGAGGGGTTCCCCTTCTCCCTCATCGAGGCCATGTCCTGCGGCCGGGCCACCGTCTCCACCGACGTCGGCGGCGTACGGGAGGCCGTGGGGGACACCGGCCTGGTGGTGCCGCCCCGCGAACCCGCCGTGATGGCCGAGGCCGTGCTGACCCTGCTGCGCGACGACGAGCGGCGCGCCGCTCTGGGCCGGCGGGCCCGGCAGCGGGTGGTCGACCAGTTCACCCTGCGCCGCTCCGTCGACGGCTTCCGCCGCATCTACCTGGAGCTGGCCGGGCACCCCGTGCCGCAACCACCGGCCGACGACACCCGCGACTGGACCCTCCAACTGCGGGTCGCCGGCCCTCACACCGCCTTCGGCGGGGGGACCCCCGGGCGCGAACTCGCCACCGACGACCTGCTCACCGCCGAGCACCTCGCGACCGACGGCGACCTGGTCACCGAGGAGGCGGCCTGATGAGCGGCTCCCTGTGGCTGAAGGCGGAGTCGGCCGGACTCGACACCCTGCCCGCGATACCGCGCCCCCGGCCCAGCTGGGCCGCCGCCGACCCCGTCGACGAACTGGCCACCCGCCTGGAGGAGGTGATAGCGGCCGCCGTCCACCCCGACGAGATAGCCGCCATCCTCGAATCCGACGGCATGACGGACGACCACATAAGGCTCACGTACGGCCGGGAGGATTCGTTCGCCCTCGCCGAGGACCTCTACGCGCGCGTGGAGCGGCGGTACCCCGAACCCGACGGCCCGCCCGCCGACCCGTGGCACACCGGCCTCGGCGGATGCCTCCTGCGCGGCCTGGTCTTCGCCCTGCCCGGCCTCGCCTACGTGCTCGGCGCCCCGCTCCTGACCGGTCGGCCCGGCGCGCCCGGGCTTCCGGCCGGCACCGTCCCGCTGCTCGCCGGGGCCGTCACCGGCTGGGTGTGGAACCAGGCGCTGTCCCACCGCGCCTACTCCTGGCTCGGCCTCGGCGACCGCCGGGCCGCCGCGCGCGCCCTGCTCCGCGGCGCCCCGGCCGGCGCCCTGATCGGCGCCCTGGTGGCGTTCACCGCGGCGGCCGGGTCGGGGGAGTGGGGCGGCGCCGTGTTCGCGGCCGGCCAGGCGGTGTACCTGGGCGCGGCGACCGTGCTGCTGGTCCTCGACCGGGAGAAGGCGCTGCTGGGCGCGCTGGCGCCGCTGATCGCCGGCACCCCCGCGGCCTTCTGGCTCGGGCTGCCGGACCCCGCGCGGGCGGCCCTGCTGGGCGCCTCCCTGGCCCTGGCGGTCGGCCTCGCGGGACGCGAGCTGCTGACCGGGCCGGCACCGGCGGGCGGGCGGGGCCGGCCCGGGACGGCCGCGCCCCGGGTCGCCGCGTCCGTGCCGTACGGCCTGTTCGGGCTCGGCACCGGCGGGCTCGTCCTGTACGCGGCGATCGGCGACGTGGTGGCCGAGGGTGCCGGCGCCTCGGTGGCCGGGCCGACCGCCGTGGCGCTCACCCTGTCCATGGGGCCCGCCGAGTGGCTGCTCCACCGGTTCCGCAGCGAGAGCCTCGCCGGGCTGCGGGCCGCCACCAGTTCCCGTGCCTTCCGCCGCGCCACGGCCACCACGCTGGCGCTGTGCCTCACCGTGTACCTGGCGGTGCTGCTGGCCCTCGCGGTGACCGGCACCCTGCTGTGGCCGGGCGCCCCCGACATCGGCGGGGTGCGGCTCGCGGCGCTGCTCCTGATCGGGACGGTGCTGTGGGCGGCGCTGCTGCTCCAGTCGTTCGGGGCGGTGCTCAGCGCGGCGGTGGTGTGCGGGGCGGCGGCCGGGGCGCAGACGGTGGCGCTGGCCACCGGGACCGGCGACCCGAGACTGGTCGGCGCGGGGGTGGCCGGGGCGGCCGCCGCCGTGCTGGCCGTGCTGGGCGGCGTCCTGCTCGGGCGGGCGACCGCCCACCGTACGTAGACACACGGAGGAAGCGCACGTGGACCTGTTGGTGCCCTACTACGAGCACCCCGCCGCCCGCCCCGCCCAATGGGACGCGATCGTGGCCGCCGCACCCCTGCTGTACGGGGTGGTGCTCAACCCGGCGAGCGGCGCGGGCTCGGCACCCGACCCCGCGTTCGTGAGCGTCGCCGACCGGCTGCGCGCGGCGGGGGTGTGCGTCCTCGGCTACACCGACACCGACTACGGCCGCCGCCCGCACGCCGACGTCCTGACCGACCTGGTCCGCCACCGCGACTGGTACGGCGCCGACGGCGCGTTCCTCGACCAGGTGCCCACCGATCCGGAGGCCGTCGAGCACTACCGGCGCCTCGGCGTGGCCGCCCGCGCGGCCGGCGCGGCCACCGTCGTCCTCAACCACGGGGCCCAGCCCCACCCCGCGTACGCCGAACTGGCCGACCTGCTGGTCACGTTCGAGGGCCCGTGGGACACCTACCGGCGACTCGACCTGCCGGTCGCCGACCACTACTGCCACCTGGTGTACGCGGCCCCGGCGAGTGCACGCCTCTCCACCCGCGTGAAGTGCGCGGTCCCCGGCACCGGGGCACATCCCTGGGGAACCCTCCCGTACCCCCTGGAGTGCCCGTGAACCGCCGCGTACCGCTCCTCCTCGCCGCCCTGGTGCTCCTGCTGGCCGGCTGCACCGGCACGTCCGACGACGAACCGGGCCCACCGCGCGCCGGCCGCTGGCAGCCCGCACCGGGTCAGCCGTGGCAGTGGCAGCTCAGCGGCCGACTGGATCCGTCCGTGGAGGCGCCGGTGTACGACATCGACGGCTTCGACCACCCGGCGTCGACCGTCGACGACCTGCACCGGCGCGGCCGCAAGGTGATCTGCTACCTGTCCACCGGCGCCTGGGAGGACTGGCGGCCGGACGCCAAGAAGTTCCCCGCCGCCGTGCTCGGGAAGGGCAACGGCTGGGACGGCGAGCGATGGCTCGACATCCGCCGCACCGACGTCCTCGAACCGCTGATGGCCACCCGTCTCGACATGTGCCGCGACAAGGGCTTCGACGCGGTGGAACCCGACAACATGGACGGCTACGCCAACCGCACCGGGTTCCCGCTCAGCGCCGCCGACCAGCTGCGCTACAACCGTCTCATCGCCCGCCTCGCGCACGAGAGGGGCCTCGCCGTCGGCCTCAAGAACGACCTGGACCAGATCCCGCAACTGCTCGAAGACTTCGATTTCGCGGTCAACGAGCAGTGCGCGGAGTACGACGAGTGCCCCTCTCTCAGCCCCTTCGTCGAGGCCGGCAAGGCGGTCTTCCACGTGGAGTACGAACTCGGTACGCGGGAGTTCTGCCCGCTGGCGAAACGGCTGAGATTGAGCTCGATGCTCAAGCGGTACGAGCTGGACGCCTGGCGCCAGCCCTGCTGACGACGTCCCTGGCGACGTCCCCTAGGCGGGTCCGACGTTCTCGGCCTGCGGGCCCTTGGGGCCCTGCGTCACGTCGAACTGGACCTTCTGCCCCTCCTGGAGTTCGCGGTACCCGGAGGCGTTGATGGCGGAGTAGTGGACGAACACGTCCGGACCGCCGCCGTCCTGCTCGATGAAACCGAAACCCTTTTCGGGGTTGAACCACTTCACGGTGCCAGTAGCCATGCTGATCTATCTCCTTCTTGGTGCTTCCGTCCGACTACCAGGGACCGAGGCTCCTCAAACCCGGCGTCGTCGGATCAGCCCAAGGTCAGCACGACCAGTGCCGCCGTTGCCGCCGTCTCCTCCACCGCGCCGAAGACGTCACCGGTCACCCCGCCGAACCGCCGCACACAGCGGCCCAGCAGCCCCTGCGCCGCCACCAGCCCCAGCACCCCCGCCGCGCCGTACCGCAGCGCGCCGTACGGGCCGTCCAGCGCGCCGCCCGCCCCGGCCGCGGCCACCAGGACCAGCAGGGCCACCGCCGCCGCGGCCCGCGCCGGGACGGTGCCCGCCACCACCGCGCCCAGCCCCTCGGGGCGGGCCGCCGGGACGGCGGTGCGGGAGGCGAGGGTCAGCGCCAGGCGGGCGACCGCGCCGGTGACGGCGGCCCCCGCCATGCCGTGGGCCCAGCCCTGCCCGGCGTACAGCTCGTGCAGCGCGGCGACCTGGGCGAGCAGCGCGAACAGCAGGGTGATCACCCCGAACGGCCCGATGTCGGACTGCTTCATGATCCGCAGTGCGTCCTCGGCGGGCTTGCCGCTGCCCAGCCCGTCCGCGGTGTCCGCGAGCCCGTCCAGGTGCAGGCCCCGGGTCAGCACGGCGGGCGCGGCGGCCGAGGCCACCGCGGCGAGCAACGGGCCCGCGCCCAGCAGCACGAGCAGCCCGCCGGTAGCCGCCGCGACGAGGCCCACCACCAGACCGGCGAGCGGCGCCCACAGCATGCCCGCGCGGGCCGCGTCGCGGTCCCACCGGGTCACCCGTACGGGCAGCACGGTCAGGGTGCCGAAGGCGAAACGTATGCCGTCGACGCTCGTACGGGCGCGGTCACGGGTGCGGGAAGTGGTCACCGCGCGCAGGGTAGTCGGTAGAACGCCGGACAACTGGAGCGGGTGGCATGGGGCACTGGTTCTACCGCAACATCATCGAACCGGGAAAGCTCCCGCTGCTCGTCGCCCTGGGCTCCTTCGTGCTGACCTTCCTGATCACCCGCACCGTCACCCGGCTGATCCGGGCCGGCAAGGGCCCCTTCCGCAACGTCCGGCCCGGCGGAATGCACATCCACCACGTGGTGCCGGGCGTGGTCCTCACCCTGATCGGCGGTTTCGGCGGGGTGGCGGTGGGACGGCACGAGGCCGGGGCCGTCGCCTGCGCGGCGCTCCTGGGCACGGGCGCGGGGCTGGTGCTCGACGAGTTCGCGCTGATCCTGCACCTCGACGACGTGTACTGGACCGAGCAGGGCCGCCAGAGCGTGGAGGTGGTGGTGCTGACCACCGCGCTGCTCCTGCTGGTCCTCGGCGGCTTCTCCCCGTTCGGTGTGGACGAGCTGAGCGCCGAGGAGCGCCAGGACCGCCGGAGCTTCATCCTCTCGCTGGGGCTGAACTTCGCCTTCGTGCTCGTCGCGCTGTTCAAGGGCAAGTTCCGGATGGCGATCCTCGGCCTGTTCCTGTCGCCCGTCGCGGTCTTCGGGGCGCTGCGGCTGGCCCGCCCCGGCTCGCTGTGGGCCCGCCGCTTCTACCGCAACCGGCCCAGGGCCCGCGCCAGGGCCCGGCTGCGGGCCTTCCACCACGACCGGCGCTGGGACGGGGCCAGGCGCCGCTTTCAGGACCTGATCGCCGGGGCCCCCGACCGCGTGCTGTCCTCGCGCCACCCGCCCGACGACGACCGGCGCTGACGCCAGGTCACCATCGCGGACACCACCAGCGCCGCCGCGATCGCCGCCAGGTGCTCCTTGCCGGCCAGGTTGCACTTCACCAGCACCTCCACCGCCATCGCCAGGACCACCGCCGCGCCCGTGACCCACGCCCGGTGGCGCCAGCACAGGTACACCGCCAGCCCCACGACCGCCGCCGAAGGCCCGGTGTCCACCACGTGCGCGTCGGAGGCGGGCAGCCCCAGCCCCAGCGGCGCGCCGGGCCCGAGGGCGATGCCCACGCGCGCGTACATGGTCCCGGCCAGCGTCGCGGTGTACGCGATCAGCAGCGTGCGCAGCCGGCCCAGGCACGCCTCCGCGATGCCGAACACCAGCAGGATCTGCGCCAGCGCGCCCCACACCGGCAGGTCGAGCGCCGGGACGAACAGCGACAGCGGCGTACGCAGCAGCGCCTCCCACAGCGGGTCCTCGGCGCACACCGAGCCGATGGCCTGCACCGGCCCGTACCCCCAGGGCCGGTTCTGCACCACCTGGAACACGGAGGTCAGGCACACCGCGCCGAGCGTCATGGCGACCGCCCGCCACTTCCGGGTGACCAGAGCGGTCCGCACCACCGCGTACAGCGCCCCCCACTCGCGGCGCGCGAACCGGCTCAACGGCGCCGGCCCCGCGGGTGCCGGCCGGTCCGCCCGGGCGGGCCGGGCGCCTGCGGGAACCCCTCCGCGCGGCCCGTGGCCGGGCCGATGCGCAGCAGGTCGGAACTCTTCTCGAAGAGCATGAATCGCGGCTCCCGGATCGGTCGGTACTCGGCGTCGGCGCGGTACGGCGACTCGATCCGCCACCAGCGGGAGCAGAGGCCCGGCAGGGAGCGTCACCGTCGCGGCCCGGGGCCCGCCCCGGGCTTCGCGCCACGCTCGATGAGACCGGCGTGGACATCGCGAAGTTCAGTGGCACGCGAGTGATCCCGGTCTCTCCGGTACGCCGGAGGAGCTCGCCGACCACGAGCCCCGTCCGGCGGCACGCGCCGGCCGCCGGCCGGGTCGCGCCGGTGGCCGCCGCCGCGGCAGCGGCCTCAGTCCTCGGCCGGCCGCTGCTCGGGCAACTGCTCCTGCGGCAGCCGCTTCTCCGGCAGGTCGGCCGCGAACGCCGCCGCCGCCTGGACGAGGGGGAGGGCCAGCAACGCCCCGGTGCCCTCCCCGACGGTGACGCCGTGGTCGAGCAGCGGGTCGAGCGCCATCCGGTCCAGCGCCTTCGCCTGTGCCGGCTCACCGCTCACGTGGCCCGCCAGCCACCAGTCCGGCGCCCGGAACGCCGCGCGCTGCGCCACCAGCGCGCACGCCGCCGACACCACGCCGTCCAGGATCACCGGCATCCGCCGCACCGCGCTCTGCAGCAGGAACCCGGTCGTCGCCGCCAGGTCCGCCCCGCCGACCGCCGCCAGCAGCTCCAACTGGTCGCCCAGCACCGGCCGGGCACGGCGCAGCGCGTCGCGGATCGCCGCGCACTTGCGCATCCAGGCCAGGTCGTCGATCCCGGCACCGCCCCGGCCGGTCACCACCGAGGCGTCCGTCCCGCACAGGGCGGCGATCAGCGTGGACGCGGGGGTCGTCCCGCCCACACTGAGGTCCCCGAGCACGACCAGGTCGGTGCCCGAGTCGGCCTCCTCGTCGGCGACGGCCATCCCGAGGCGTACGGCCCGCTCGGCCTCCTCGGGGGTCAGGGCGTCCTCGATGTCGATGCGCCCGCTGCCGCGCCGCACCCGGTGGCGCACCACGTCGGCGGGCAGCAGCTCCGGGTCGCAGTCCACCCCGGCGTCGACGACCCGCACCGGGACGCCCGTCCGCCGCGCCAGCGCGGCCACTGGGCTCGCCCCGTCCAGCACGGCCCGCACCAGTTCGTGCGCCCCGCGGGCGGGCCGGCCGGACACGCCCAGCTCCGCCACCCCGTGGTCGCCCGCGAACAGCACCACCCGCGGCCGCTCGACCGGTCGTACCGGGACGGCCCCCTGGGCGGCCGACAGCCACTCGCCCAGCTCGTCGAGACGCCCGAGCGCACCGGGCGGCACGGCGAGGCGCTCCCGGCGTTCCTCGGCGTCACGCCGCGTACCACTGTCGGGGCGCTCGATCAGATCGGAGAAGTCGTCGAGATTCAGCCTGCTCATTCGCTGAACAGTACCGGTCACCCCCGCAGCACGAGGGCCTGCCCGGCGACCACCAGGAGGACGTGCTCGCACTCGTCCGCGAACGCGGCGTTCAGCCGCCCGAGCTCGTCCCGGAAGCGCCTGCTCCCGGCGTCCCCGGGCACGATCCCCGCCCCCACCTCGTTCGTCACCGCGACGACCGTACGGGGGGTGGCGCGCACCGCCGCGACCAGCTCGGCCACCCGCTCGCGCAGCTCCCGTTCACCGGCCCCGGCCCAGGTCCCGTCGTCCCAGGCGCCGACCCGGTCCATCGCGTCGGTCAGCCACAGCGACAGGCAGTCGATCAGCAGCGGCGGCCCCTCCGCCCGCAGCAGCGGCACCAGCTCGCAGGTCTCCTCGGTACGCCACGACCCGGGGCGCCGGTCGCGGTGGGCGGTCACCCGGGCCGCCCACTCGGTGTCGCCCTCGCGCGTGCCGCCCGTCGCGACGTACACCACCTCGGGGAACGCCTCCAGACGCCGCTCGGCCTCCAGGGACTTGCCCGACCGCGCCCCGCCGGTCACCAGCGTGCGCCGGGGCACGTCGGGCACCGCGTGGTACTCGCCCACGACCAGCGTCGACCCGTCCGGCACGGCCCGCGCCCCGGCGGCGGCCAGGCGCCGGTCCAGCTCGCGGGGCGAGGGCACGTCGTGGTCCAGGTGCGCAGCGACCACGTCCGTCGCGGGGCCCACCCCGCCGGCGGCCCGCAGCCGGGCCAGCCCGTCCGGCCGGGCGACCACGTCGGCGACCACCAGGTCGTACGGCCGCTCCGGCCCGGTGATCCCGGCGGGCGCGCCGCCGGGCGGCAGGTACAGCAGGCGCAGGCCCTCCGGCGACGTCACCTCGTACCCGGTGCCGGGCGAGTCCATGGGCACGGCCCGCACCCGGTGCCCGCTGATCAGCGTGAGCTCCCGCCCGTCCGGGACCCGCCCGGCCGCCGGCAGCCCCGGGGGGAGCTCCAGCGCCGGCCCGTCGTGCGGGTGGGTGAGCAGCACCTGCCGTACGCCGGTCAGCGAGTGCCCCGCCCGCGCTGCGGCCAGCGCGGCGCCGGGCGTCAGGTCGAGCAGCAGCGCCCCGTCCACGAGCAGCGCCGTGGCGGCACGCGCACCGTTCCCGAGGGCGGCGGCGCAGGCGGCGCAGGGGCAGTCGGGGCGGGGCAGGCCCTCGGGGGCGCCGGTTCCGAGCAGAGTCGCTTCCACGGGACGATCCTCCCGCGTCCCCGCGCGGGGTGCGCGCCCGGCTACGCTGCGGGCAGGAAACCGATCATCTGGAGGTCCACATGGCATGGACGTGGCGGTTCGAGCGGTCCGACGGCACGGAGGTCCAGCCGGCGGTCGAGCCGGAGGAGTTCACCACCCAGGGTGACGCGGAGTCGTGGGTCGGCGAGAACTGGAAGGAACTCAAGGACGGCGGTGCCGACCAGGTGGCCCTCTTCGAGGACGGCAACAAGATCTACGGTCCGATGAGCCTCCACGCGGAAGAGGTCTGACCGACCCCGGGGCCGGCGGCCACCCCGGCCGCCGGCCCCGACCGCGGCCGCACCGGCCCCCGGCGCGGGACGGCCGGTGCCGGGAACCGGACCGCCGGCACGTTCAGATTTCGCCCAGCGTGATCCGGGCCTTCGCCGAGCGGCCGCCGCGGGTGTACGTCACCGTCACCCGGTCGCCGGGCTTCGCCGAGGCCAGGGCCTCCAGCAGCGAGGTCATCGTGGTGATCGACTGGTCGTCCAGCCTGGTGATGATGTCCCCCGGCCGCAGGCCCGCGTCCGCCGCCGCGCCGCCCGGCGACACCTCGACGACGGCGACGCCGCCCGGCCGGTAGTCGTCGGTCAGGACGGTACGGCCGGTGATGTTCAGGGCCGCGCGGCCGGAGTCGGTGACGCGGCCGGTCCGGACGATCTGGTCGGCGACCGTCCGCACCATCGAGGCGGGGATGGCGAAGCCGATGCCCGGTGCCGCGCTGCCGCCCAGCTGCGGGTCGGCCGCCGCGAGCGTGGGGATGCCGATGACCTCGCTGTCCAGGTTGACCAGCGCGCCGCCGCTGTTTCCCGGGTTGATCGCCGCCGATGTCTGCACCATGTTGCCGATCGTCGCGCCCGTCCCGCCGCCCGACCGGCTCTCGCTGACGGTCCGTCCGGTCGCCGAGACGATGCCCTGGGTGACGCTGCCGGACAGGCCGAGCGGTGAGCCCATGGCCAGGACGATCTGCCCCACCTCGACCTTGGACGAGTCGCCGAACGTCGCCGGCTTCAGCCCCTCGGGGCGGCGGTCGAGCTTGATGACGGCGAGGTCCTGCTCCGGGTAGCTGGACACCAGCCTGGCGGTCAGGGACTCCTCGCCCGTCGCCACGGTCACCTTGAAGTTCTTCTCCCGGCCCACCACGTGGGCGTTGGTGACGATGTGCCCCTGCTCGTCGTAGACGACACCGGAGCCGAGGCCCGTCCGGGCGTCGATCTGCACCACCGACGGCAGGACGTCCCTGATGGCGTTGCGGTAGTCGTCCTCCAGCCCGGCCGCCCGGGCGGCCTCCGGTGCCGCGGCGCGGGCGGTCGCCGCCCGGGGCTCCGCCACCGCCGCACCGGTGGTCGGCGGGCCGGCCGAACAGCCGCCCACCAGGGCGGCCGCGCAGACCACGGAGGTCAGGGGCGCGAGCACACGAAGGGCATCCATGTCCGGAGTATCCCTTTTGCCCGCATAGTGCGGCGCTCCCTGCGCACCCGATCAGGGGTCACCCCCGGCGGGCGGCGGGCCTCAGCCCCGTACCCCGCACAGGTGCAGCAGCGCGGCCACCCTGCGGTACGGCTCCGTGCGGCCCGCCCGGTCCTCCGCCGCCAGCAGCCGCTCCAGCTCCTCCGCGGCGGGCAGCCCCTCGTCGTTCGGTACGTTGTCGGTGAAGACCCGCACCCCGTACCAGGCCTGCAGCGGCGCCGCGATCCCGGCGAGCGTCGCCGTCAGCGTCTCCAGCCGGTCGGCCCGCACCGGCAGCCCCAGCCGGGATCGGGGTCCGCCCTGCTCGGGCGAAGCCGGGAACTCGGGGGAGTGGGCGTCGGACTCGAACGCCGCCAGCGCCCCCGACCAGTCCCCGGCCAGCCCCGGCCGCATGGCCAGCGCGTCGGCGTTCCGCACGAGCAGCGACAGCAGACCGCCCGGCGCGAGCATCCGGGCGAGCCCCGCCAGCATCGCGTCCGGCTCCTCCACGTACATCAGCACGCCGTGGCACAGCACCACGTCGAAGCTGCCCGGCAGGAAGTGCACGCCGGTCTCCCGGCCGTCCCCCTCGATCAGCCGGACGCGCTCCCGGATGCCGGCCGGCTCCGTCGCCAGCGCCTCGCGGGCGATCTTCAGCATCTCCGGGTCGGACTCCAGCCCCGTGATGGTGTGCCCGGCCCGCGCCAGGCGCAGGGCCTGCGTGCCCTGGCCCATGCCCACGTCGAGTATCCGCAGCCGCTGCCCCACCGGGTACCGGGCGGATATCTGCTCGTCCAGCTGGCGTGCGACGAGCTCCTGGCGGACCGTGTCGCGCAGTCCGCCGAGCCCGTCCAGCCAGTCCCCCGAAGCGCCTCCGAACCCGGAGACCAGGGTGCTCAGGGCCGCTCTCCGCGCTTGACCTGCGGCTTGGGCAGCCGCAGCCGGCGCAGCTGGAGCGTACGCATCAGGCCGTACGCGACGGCGCCGCGCTTGGGCTCGTTCGGGAAGCGCGTGTTCAGCTGCTTCTTCAGCCGCAGCCAGATCCCGACGGAGTCCACGACGATCAGTGCGATCACCGCGAGCCACAGCAGCAGCGAGATGTTCTTCAGCTGGGTGTTGGGCAGGCTGGACAGGATCAGGATCACGACCGCCAGCGGCAGGAAGAACTCCGCGACGCAGAACCGCGAGTCCACGAAGTCGCGGACGAAGCGGCGGACCGGGCCCTTGTCGCGGGCCGGGAGGTAACGCTCGTCGCCGCTGGCGAGCGCCTGGCGCTGCTTCGCCAGGTCCGCGCGGCGGGCCTCGCGCTGGCGGCGCATGGCCTCCTTGCGGTCGGTCGGCACGGTCTGGGCACGGCGACGCTGGGTCTGGGCCTCACTCCGCTTCGGGGTCGGGCGGCCCTTGGGGGCCTGCGGGTCGCGGGGCTGCTTGGAGAGGTCCGCCGTCACCTGGTCGGTGGGGGCCTTCTCATCCTTCGAACGGCTACGGAACACAAAGCCCAAGGGTACGGGGTGCGCCGCACGGACCCCACCCCCGTGGGGAACGATCCGGCAACGGCCCGCGTCCCTTCCTCAGAGGGATCCCTACTCCTCGCGCCTGATCCGGGCCGCTCGCACTCGTCCTTGGGGAGGAGCGCATCCGCGCCCGAACAGTGCGGTAATGGATGTAGGGCCCGTACTGTGGGTTCTGTTGGAGTGCTGGAGCCGAAGTCCGTCAGAAGGGGGCGCGCGAAGCCCATGAGCGGTGTCATGAAGCGTATGGGGATGATCTTCCGCGCGAAGGCAAACAAGGCCCTTGACCGGGCCGAGGATCCGCGCGAGACCCTCGATTACTCGTACCAGAAGCAGCTGGAGCTGCTGCAGAAGGTGCGCCGCGGTGTCGCCGACGTGGCGACGTCGCGCAAGCGCCTGGAGCTCCAGCTCAACCAGCTCCAGGGCCAGTCCTCCAAGCTGGAGGAGCAGGGCCGCAAGGCGCTCGCGCTGGGCCGCGAGGACCTGGCGCGCGAGGCGCTGTCCCGGCGGGCCGCGCTGCAGCAGCAGGTCTCGGACCTGGAGACGCAGCACCAGACCCTCCAGGGCGAGGAGGAGAAGCTGACGCTCGCCGCGCAGCGCCTCCAGGCCAAGGTCGACGCCTTCCGTACGAAGAAGGAGACGATCAAGGCGACGTACACCGCCGCCCAGGCGCAGACCCGGATCGCCGAGTCGTTCTCGGGCATCTCGGAGGAGATGAGCGACGTCGGCGTCGCCATCCAGCGCGCCGAGGACAAGACCGCGCAGCTCCAGGCGCGGGCGGGCGCGATCGACGAGCTGCTGGCGTCCGGGGCGCTGGACGACCGGTCGGGCCTGCAGAAGGACGACATCCAGGCCGAGCTGGACCGCCTGTCGGGCGGTTCGGACGTCGAGCTGGAGCTCCAGCGGATGAAGGCCGAGCTGGCCGGCGGGACCACCACCCCGCAGCAGGCGCTGGAGGGCGGCACGGGCACCCCGCAGGAC
Organism: Streptomyces sp. NPDC045701; assembly: GCF_056432045.1. Classification (NCBI taxonomy): domain Bacteria; kingdom Bacillati; phylum Actinomycetota; class Actinomycetes; order Kitasatosporales; family Streptomycetaceae; genus Streptomyces; species Streptomyces sp. NPDC045701. The sequence continues at coordinate 46,735 of NZ_JBWKJV010000021.1, forward strand.
CAGGCCCAGCAGCAGTCGCAGCCCCAGACCCGGTTCGACAAGAGCTAAGGACGGCGCGTCATGATCGTCAGGATCATGGGGGAGGGCCAGGTGAGGCTGGCGGACAGCCACTTCGCCGAGCTCAACAAGCTGGACGACGAGCTGCTCGCGGAGATGGAGGGCGGCGACGGCGAGGGCTTCCGCCGCACGCTCCACGCCCTGCTGGACACGGTGCGCCAGCTGGGCGAGCCCCTGCCGGACGACGCGCTCGAACCCTCCGAGCTGATCCTGCCGGCGCCGGACGCGACGCTCGAAGAGGTCCGCGCCATGCTCTCCGAGGACGGCCTGATCCCCGGCTGACCGCCACCGGGCCCCACCCTCCGCGGGCGGGCCACCCACTCCAACACCCCCCGGGCCCCGCCCTCCGGACCAGCCGGAGGGCGGGGCCCGGCGGCGTCCTCGGGGTTCGGTTCTCCGCCTGACCCCGCCGGGGAAGGACGTACCGTCTTCTCCCGTGACCACTCTCGGAGAACGGTTCGCGCGCGGCCGGGGCTGGATGCGGGAGCATCCCCTCGCGTTCGACGGCGCCCTGGCCCTCGGCGTCCTCGTGTGCATGGTGGCCGGTTCGTTCGTCGACCGGCAGGGCGGGCCGCACGGCGGGCCCGAGTTCGGCGGGCGCACCCCCGGGGCGGGCAGCGTGCTGCTCATGCTGATCGGGGCCGCCGCCCTCGTACCGCGACGCCGCACGCCGCTGGGCGTCCTGCTGTTCACCGGCGTGGCCACGCTCGTCGAGCACATCGCCCAGGACCCGCCCGCCCCGGTCGCGATGAGCGCCGTGGTCGCCCTGTACACCGTCGCGTCGCGCACCGACCGCCCCACCGCCTGGCGCGTCGGCCTGCTGACGGTGACGTTCCTGACGGGCGCCGCGATGCTGTTCGGCTCCGGGCCCTGGTACGCCGAGGAGAACCTGGGCGTCTTCGCCTGGACCGGCATGGCCGCGGCCGCCGGCGACGCCGTCCGCAGCCGCCGCGCCTTCGTCGACGCCATCCGCGAGCGCGCCGAACGCGCCGAGCGGACCCGTGAGGAGGAGGCCCGCCGCCGGGTCGCCGAGGAGCGGCTCCGCATCGCCCGCGACCTCCACGACATCGTCGCCCACCACATCGCGCTGGTCAACGTCCAGGCCGGGGTCGCCGCCCACGTCATGGACCGGCGCCCCGACCAGGCCAAGGAGGCCCTCGCGCACGTCCGGGAGGCCAGCCGCTCCGCGCTCGACGAGCTGCGCGCCACCGTCGGCCTGCTCCGCCAGTCCGGCGACCCCGAGGCGCCCACCGAGCCTGCCCCCGGCCTCGCCGTCCTCGACGAGCTGCTGGACACCTTCCGGAACGCCGGCCTCCCGGTGGAACTGGCCCGCACCGACCAGGGCGCCGGCCTCCCGGCGGCCGTCGACCTCGCCGCGTACCGGATCATCCAGGAGGCCCTCACCAATGTGCGCAAGCACGCCGGTCCGGACGCCAGGGCCGAGGTGAGCGTCGTCCGGGTGGGCCGGACCGTCGAGGTGACGGTCCTCGACGACGGCGTACCCACCGGGCAGCAGGCAGACGGCGGCGGCCACGGCCTGCTCGGCATGCGCGAACGCGTCACCGCCCTCGGCGGCGCCCTCACCGCCGCCCCCCGCTACGGAGGGGGGTTCCGCGTCCAGGCGATACTGCCCGTCACGGCACGGACAGGGGAGACCACATGACCATCAGGGTGCTGCTCGCCGACGACCAGGCACTGCTGCGCAGCGCGTTCAGGGTGCTCGTCGACTCCGAACCCGACATGGAGGTCGTGGGGGAGGCCGCCGACGGCGCCGAGGCCGTCGCGCTGGCCCGCTCGCGGCGGGCCGACGTCGTACTGATGGACATCCGCATGCCCGGGACGGACGGCCTCGCCGCCACCCGGCTGATCAGCGCGGACCCGGACCTCGCCGGCGTACGCGTCGTCATGCTGACCACCTTCGAGGTGGACGAGTACGTGGTGCAGTCGCTGCGCGCCGGGGCCTCCGGGTTCCTCGGCAAGGGCGCGGAACCGGAGGAGCTGCTGAACGCCATCCGTATCGCCGCCGCCGGCGAGGCGCTCCTGTCGCCCGTCGCCACCAAGGGCCTGATCGCCACGTTCCTCGCCCAGGGTGGGCACGCGGACTCCGCGACGGGCGACGGCCGGGCCCACTCGGAGCGGCTCGCCGTGCTGACCGTACGGGAACGGGAAGTCCTCGTGCTGGTCGCCGGCGGCCACTCCAACGACGAGATCGCCGAGCGGCTGGAGGTCAGCCCGCTCACCATCAAGACGCACGTCAACCGGGCCATGGCGAAGCTCGGGGCCCGGGACCGCGCCCAGCTGGTCGTCACTGCCTACGAGTCAGGGCTGGTCCGTCCCAGGGTGGAGTGAGCGCGTACGTCCGCGTACTCCATCCGGTGTATGCGGGGGATAAGCAAACGGGACCTGGGGGCGACGGAACCTCCTCCTCCATGGCTGATCGTATGAATACCGCCGATCCGCCACAGAAGAGAGACCCCATGTCCTGGCTGTCCAGATTCAGCCTCGCGCAACGGGCCCTGATAGGGCTGATGTCCATCGTGGCGATCGTCTTCGGGGCGATCGCCATCCCGCAGCTGAAGCAGCAACTGCTGCCCTCCATCGAACTCCCGATGGTGTCGGTCCTGGCCCCCTACCAGGGCGCGTCCCCCGATGTGGTCGAGAAGCAGGTCGTCGAACCGCTCGAGAACAGCATCAAGGCGGTCGACGGCATCACGGGCGTCACCTCCACCGCCAGCGAGGGCAACGCCCTGATCATGGCCACGTTCGACTACGGGGACGAGGGCACCAAGCAGCTCGTCGCCGACGTCCAGCAGGCCGTCAACCGCGCCCGTGCGCAACTGCCGGACGAGGTGGACCCGCAGGTGGTCGCCGGTTCGACCGACGACATCCCGACGGTGGTCCTGGCGGTCACCTCCACCAAGGACCAGCAGGCGCTCGCCGACCAGCTGGAGCGGACCGTCGTCCCGGCCCTGGAGGACATCGACGGCGTCGGCCAGGTGTCGATCGACGGCGTGCAGGACCTCCAGATCTCCGTCACGCCCGACGAGCGCAGACTCGCCGCCGCGGGCCTGAACGTCATGACCCTGTCCGAGGCGCTCCAGGCGGGCGGCGCGACCGTCCCGGCCGGCTCCTTCTCCGAGGCGGGCAAGAGCCGCACGGTCCAGGTCGGCGGGGGCTTCACCTCGCTGAAGCAGATCCAGGACCTGGTGATCAAGCCCGCGAAGGGTGACGCCGTACGCCTCGGCGACATCGCCACCGTGAAGCAGGAGGAGGCCCGGCGGGTCTCCCTGACCCGTACCAACGGCAAGCCGAGCCTCGCCGTCATGGCCACCATGGACAACGACGGCAGTGCCGTCGCCATCTCCGAGGCCGTCCGGGACGAGCTGCCCGGGCTCCGCGAGGACCTGGGCGCCGGCGCCGAGCTGACGGTCGTCTCCGACCAGGGCCCGGCGGTCTCCAAGTCGATCTCCGGGCTGACCACCGAGGGCGCGCTCGGGCTCCTCTTCGCCGTCCTCGTGATCCTGGTCTTCCTCGCCTCCCTCCGCTCCACCCTGGTCACCGCGGTCTCCATCCCGCTCTCCGTGGTCCTCGCCCTGATCGTCCTGTGGACGCGCGACCTGTCGCTCAACATGCTGACGCTGGGCGCGCTGACGATCGCGATCGGCCGGGTGGTCGACGACTCGATCGTGGTCCTGGAGAACATCAAGCGGCACCTCGGCTACGGCGAGGAGCGCCGGAGCGCCATCCTCACGGCGGTCCGCGAGGTGGCCGGCGCGGTCACCTCCTCCACGCTCACCACCGTCGCGGTCTTCCTCCCGATCGGCCTGGTCGGCGGCATGGTGGGCGAGCTGTTCGGCTCGTTCTCCCTCACCGTCACCGCCGCGCTGCTGGCCTCCCTGCTGGTGTCGCTGACGGTCGTGCCGGTCCTGTCGTACTGGTTCCTGCGCGCCCCCAAGGGCACCTCCACCGATCCGGAGGAGGCACGCCGGGTGGCGGAGGAGAAGGAGAACCGCAGCGTCCTCCAGCGTGTCTACGTCCCGGTGCTGCGCTTCGCGACGCGCCGCCGCGTGACCAGCGTGGCCATCGCGTTCGTCGTCCTCATCGGCACGTTCGGCATGGCCCCGCTGCTGAAGACCAACTTCTTCGACCAGGGCGAGCAGGAGGTCCTCTCCATCAAGCAGGAGCTGCCGGCCGGCACCAGCCTGGAGGCGGCGGACGCCGCCGCGAGGAAGGTCGAGAAGGTCCTCGCCTCGGTCGGCGAGGTCAAGGACTACCAGGTCACCGTCGGCTCGTCCGGCTTCATGGCGGCCTTCGGCGGCGGCACCGGCGCCAACCAGGCCTCGTACCAGGTGACGCTCACCGACTCGGGGGCGTACGAGAAGGCCCGCGACCACATCGACGCCGGGCTGGCGAAGCTCGACGGCATCGGCGACACCACGATCGCCGCGGGTGACGGCTTCGGCAACCAGGACCTGAGCGTCGTGGTGAAGGCGGCGGACGCCGCCACCCTGAAGAAGGCCTCCGAGCAGGTGCGTACGGAGGTCGCCGGACTGAAGGACGTCACCGACGTCCAGAGCGACCTGTCGCAGTCCGTCCCGCGCGTGTCGGTCAGGGCCAACGCCAGGGCGGCCGCGGCCGGGTTCACCGACGCCACGCTCGGCATGGCCGTCGCCCAGGCGGTACGCGGCACCCCGGCCGGCAAGGCGATCCTCAACGACACCGAGCGCGACGTCGTCATCACCTCCGCCGCCCCGGCGAAGACGATGGCCCAGCTCCAGCGGCTGCCGCTCGGCCCGGTGAAGCTCGGGGACGTCGCCGACGTCAGGCTGGTCCCCGGGCCGGTGTCGATGACCCGCATCGACGGCTCGCGTGCCGCGACCATCACGGCGAAGCCGACCGGCGACAACACCGGCGCGGTCAGCGCCGACCTCCAGTCGAGGATCAGCGCGCTGGACCTCCCCGACGGCGCCACCGCGTCCATCGGCGGTGTCTCGGAGGACCAGGAGGAGGCGTTCGCCAACCTGGGCCTGGCGATGCTGGCCGCCATCGCCATCGTGTTCATGCTGCTGGTCGCGACCTTCAAGTCGCTGGTCCAGCCGCTGATCCTGCTGGTCTCCATCCCGTTCGCGGCCACCGGCGCCATCGGCCTGCTGATCGCCACGGGCACGGCGATGGGCGTCCCGGCGATGATCGGCATGCTGATGCTGATCGGCATCGTGGTCACCAACGCGATCGTGCTGATCGACCTGATCAACCAGTACCGGGCACAGGGCCTCGGGGTCGTCGAGTCGGTCGTCGAGGGCGGCCGCCACCGCCTCCGCCCGATCCTCATGACGGCCCTGGCGACGATCTTCGCGCTGCTGCCCATGGCCCTGGGCGTCACGGGCGAGGGCGGCTTCATCGCCCAGCCGCTCGCGGTCGTGGTGATCGGCGGTCTGGTGACCTCCACGCTGCTCACCCTGCTGCTGGTCCCGACGCTGTACGCGATGGTCGAGCTCCGCAAGGAGCGCCGCCGCGCCAAGCGCGAGGCCAAGCGGGCGGCGAAGGCGGCACCCGCCGAGGAGCAGACCCCCGCCCCGGCCAACGCCTGACGGCCGGCCACCGGCGGACCGGCCGCACAACGCCCGAGGGGCGCCCCGCAACCGGCGGGGCGCCCCTCGGCGCAGGTACGGCGGGCGACGCCCGGCCGGCTACGGCAGCGCCAGCATCCGCTCCAGGGCGAGCTTGGCGAAGCTCTCCGTCTCGCGGTCGACCTGGATGCGGTTGACCAGGTTCCCCTCGGCCAGCGACTCCAGGGTCCACACCAGGTGCGGCAGGTCGATCCGGTTCATGGTGGAGCAGAAGCAGACCGTCTTGTCGAGGAAGACGATCTCCTTGCCCTCGTTGGCGAAACGGTTCGCCAGACGCCGGACCAGGTTCAGCTCCGTACCGATCGCCCACTTCGAGCCGGCCGGGGCCGCCTCCAGGGTCTTGATGATGTACTCGGTCGAGCCGACGTAGTCCGCCGCCGCCACGACCTCGTGCCGGCACTCGGGGTGCACCAGCACGTTCACGCCCGGGATCCGCTCCCGCACGTCGTTCACCGAGTCGAGCGAGAAGCGCCCGTGCACGGAGCAGTGGCCGCGCCACAGGATCATCTTCGCGGCGCGCAGTTCCTCCGCCGTCAGGCCGCCGTTCGGCTTGTGCGGGTTGTAGAGGACGCAGTCGTCCAGGGACATGCCCATGTCCCGGACGGCGGTGTTGCGGCCCAGGTGCTGGTCCGGCAGGAACAGGACCTTCTCGCCCTGCTCGAACGCCCAGTCCAGCGCCTTCTTGGCGTTGGAGGACGTACAGATCGCCCCCCCGTGCTTCCCGGTGAAGGCCTTGATGTCGGCGGAGGAGTTCATGTACGAGACCGGGACGGTCACGTCCGCGACGCCCGCCTCCGTCAACACGTCCCAGCACTCCGCGACCTGCTCCGCCGTCGCCATGTCTGCCATGGAGCACCCGGCCGCCAGGTCGGGCAGCACGACCTTCTGGTCGTCGGTGGTGAGGATGTCGGCCGACTCGGCCATGAAGTGCACGCCGCAGAAGACGATGTACTCGGCCTCCGGCCGCGCCGCCGCGTCGCGGGCGAGCTTGAAGGAGTCGCCGGTGACGTCCGCGAACTGGATGACCTCGTCGCGCTGGTAGTGGTGCCCCAGGACGAAGACCTTGCTCCCCAGCTTCTCCTTGGCCGCGCGGGCGCGCTCGACCAGGTCCGGGTCGGAGGGGGACGGGAGGTCGCCGGGACACTCGACTCCCCGCTCGCTCTTCGGGTCGGCCTCGCGGCCGAGCAGCAGCAGGGCGAGGGGCGACGGCTGGACGTCCAGGGGCTGGGCGGTGGTCACGTCACGCACCCTTTCTTTTCTGCGGAGAGCCTTTTCGTCTAATTGACGCTATCTATCATAACCGCTTCACGTCACTTTGACGATGTCCATAGTGTCGATGTGACACATCCCCTCTCCACGGGCCGGTGCTTGCCCGGAGCCCGGTGTGCGAGCATGAAAGGGAAAGACAAGCGCTGTGCCCGGAATGAATCCGCGGCCCCGCCGGTTGCTACCGGTCGGCAAGCAGTCTCCGTACAACCCGGGAGAGAAGCAGATGTCCGTATCGGACGAGAAGACCACTGTCAGCGACGGCATCCTCCTGTCGGACGCCGCCGCGGCCAAGGTCAAGGCCCTGCTCGACCAGGAAGGCCGCGACGACCTGGCACTGCGCGTCGCCGTTCAGCCCGGTGGCTGCTCCGGCCTGCGTTACCAGCTCTTCTTCGACGAGCGCTCGCTCGACGGCGACGTCGTCAAGGACTTCAACGGCGTCAAGGTCGTCACCGACCGCATGAGCGCCCCGTACCTGGGCGGCGCCTCCATCGACTTCGTCGACACGATCGAGAAGCAGGGCTTCACCATCGACAACCCCAACGCCACCGGCTCCTGCGCCTGCGGCGACTCCTTCAGCTAGAGCGGGACGCCCGGCCGGACGGGCCCCGGCCCACACCGGCCGGAGACGAGGGCGGCGGCCCCGGACCTTCCCCGGGGCCGCCGCCCTCGTCTCGTTCCGCCGCGCCCGCGGCGGCCCACCGCCCCCAGGGCTACCGCCGCGGCACCCGCTCGCCGCTCGCCGCGTCCACGATCCGCCGGTCGCCCGGCGGCTGGTCGAGCGTCACGGTCCCGGTGATCTCCTTGGCGATCAGGATGCAGACCCGCCCCGGCTCGATCGGCGTCTCGACCACCCTCAGCCGCACCTGCGTACCCGTCTCCTCGGCCTCGACGGTGTACTTGCTGCACACCCCGCCCCAGAAGCGGGCCGTCAGGATCTTCCCGTCCACGCTGTACGACTCGATCTGCCGCGGCGCCTTCCCGGTCCCCGGCGTGTCCGGGGCGTCCGGCGTCGCCGGCGGCGGCGCGGGCGCCAGGTGCTCGGGCGCCACGGCCGGGTAGGTGATCGTGAACGGGCGGGCACCGCCCTTCGGCGCCACCTCGAACAACCACGACGGTACGAGCGCGGGTCGCCCCGCCGTGTAGTGCGCCGCCAGCCCGAAGACCGCCCTGGAGACGGTCACCGTCTCCTTCGCGGCCGGACCGGTGGCCGAACCCCCGCCCGGACCGCCTGGCTCGCACGGCGCGGCCGGCTTCGTCCCGGAGTCCTCCAGCGGCGCGGGCGTGGCGCACCCGCCGATGTTCCCGCCGGTGCTCGCCCGCCCGTCGCCCGCCCCGGCGTTCAGCAGCTTCAGCGCCTCCGCCGCACCGATCACCGGGTACTCGTGGCTCTCCGCCGGGGCCCTCAGCCGGCCGCTGCCACCGGTCGGCGACCCGTCGGCCCCCACCTGGACACCCGTCGACCACCCGTACGTCGGCAGCCCGCCCACGACCGGGTCCGCGTTGACCACCCGTACCGAACCCATCACCTGCGTGGCGTCCAGCTCGGCGTCCTGCTGACCCAGCGCCTTCAGGACCGGGGCGGCGGCCTTCTTCGCCGCGGCCTCGTCCACCGGCGGCCCGCCCATGCCGTCCGGGGTCGTCGCACCCGAGGGGCACTCCTTGCCCTTCAGGCAGTTGTCCCCGACCGGCGCCGTCCCGAACGTCCACACGCCCGGCGCCTGCCGCTCCACCTGCAGCGTCGCACCCGAGCCGTCCTTGTCCGGCCCCACCTTCCAGGCCGAGCCGGCCGCCCTGGGCGTACCGGTGACGCCCAGCGCCCGGGCCAGCCGCGCCACCTCGTCGGCCCCCACGGTGCCCGCCGGCCGGTACACGTGCGCCGAGCGGGGGCCCTCGGGCAGCGGACCCGCGGCCCGGTAGACCACCCCGCGCGGGTCCGGCTCACCGGGTGCGATGCCCGGCCCGCCCGTACCGCCCGGATCCCCGCCGCCCTCGGTGTGGCCGTCCAGCGCCAGCGGCGGCGGCTGCGTACCACCCGCGGCGGGGGTACCGCCGCCCCGGTCGCCGCCGTCCGACGCGGCCGTGGCGAAGTACGCGCCGCCGCCCCCGGCGAGCAGCACCGCCGCCGCCACCGAGGCGACGGCCAGTGGCGAACGCTTCCGGCGAGGGTTCTCCGGTGCCGGCTCCGTGGCCGGCTCCCGCTCCGTACTGCTCACCGCGATGCTCCTTCGTGTGCCGTGGCCCTTTTACGGGAGACACCCGTGGGACGGGGCCGGGGAGCGTGCGGTTCCCCTCAGGCGCCGTACTCCGGCGTGGCGTCGATCAGGCGGGCGGACGCGGGCGGCACGACCACCCCGTGGATCAGGGACGGCGACACGGGCGCGGGCGCGCCCTCCGCCGGGACCGCCCAGTGGGGAACCATGCGCGCGCTGTCCCCGCGCAGTTCCGCCAGGCTCGGTTCGGACTCGTTCTGCTCACGCGTAACGATGAACTTCGGCATAAGCGCACCGTACGCACGCGAGTGCCGACCGAAAAAGACCTACTATCGGGTAGTTTCCGCATGGGGGTGCTCCGTCGACCCGGTAGCGTGAACCGTCAACTCCACCTTCCCGCAGGAGCGCCCAGCCGTGCGTATCGCAGTCACCGGCTCCATCGCCACCGACCACCTCATGACCTTCCCCGGCCGTTTCGCCGACCAGCTGGTCGCCGACCAGCTGCACACGGTCTCCCTCTCCTTCCTGGTCGACAACCTCGACGTCCGCAGGGGAGGGGTGGCGGCCAACATCTGCTTCGGCATGGGGCAGCTCGGCACGCGCCCCGTCCTGGTCGGCGCGGCGGGCTCGGACTTCGACGAGTACCGCGCCTGGCTCGACCGGCACGGCGTCGACACCGGCTCCGTGCGGATCTCCGAGGTCCTGCACACCGCGCGCTTCGTCTGCACCACGGACGCCGACCACAACCAGATCGGCTCCTTCTACACCGGCGCGATGAGCGAGGCCCGCCTCATCGAGCTCAAGGCCGTGGCCGACCGGGTCGGCGGCCTCGACCTCGTCTCCATCGGCGCGGACGACCCCGAGGCGATGCTCCGCCACACGGAGGAGTGCCGCAGCCGGGGCATCCCGTTCGCCGCCGACTTCTCGCAGCAGATCGCCCGCATGGACGGCGACGAGATCCGTACGCTCCTCTCCGGCGCGACGTACCTGTTCTCCAACGAGTACGAGAAGGGGCTCATCGAGTCCAAGACCGGCTGGACCGACGAGGAGATCCTCGCCAAGGTCGGCCACCGCGTGACCACCCTCGGCTCGCGGGGCGTCCGGATCGAGAAGGCCGGCGAGCCGGTCATCGAGGTCGGCTGCCCGGAGGAGCAGGCCAAGGTCGACCCGACCGGTGTCGGTGACGCCTTCCGGGCCGGTTTCCTGTCCGGTCTGTCCTGGGGCGTCGGCCTGGAGCGCGCCGCCCAGGTCGGCTGCATGCTGGCCACCCTGGTCATCGAGACGCTCGGCACCCAGGAGTACACCCTGCGCCGCGCCAACTTCATGGACCGCTTCACCAAGGCGTACGGCCACGCGGCCGCCGCCGAGGTCCGCACGCACCTGCCGTAACCGCCCCGCCCACCCCCGGGCACGCCTCCGGACCTGCCCGGGCCGGCCGGGCGGGCACGGCCTACGACGTCCGGCGGACCGTGTACGCGGTGCCCCGCTCCGCCGGGCGCTCGCCCACGTACTCCTGGCCCCGCATCCCGCACCAGGCCGGGATGTCCAGCCGGGCCGCCTCGTCGTCGGAGAGGACCGTCACGGTGCCGCCGACCGGGACGTCCCCGAACACCTTGGCCAGCTCGATCACCGGGATCGGGCACCGCCTGCCGAGCGCGTCCACCACCAGGGACTCCGCCCCCCCGGTCACCGGCCCGGCCCCCGGCGCGCCGAACCGCTCCCGGATCCCCGCCACCGTGCCCGGCAGGATCTCCAGGAACCGGTCCACGTCCGCCTCCGCCGTACCGAACGGCAGCGAGACCCGCACGTTGCCCTCCGACAGCACGCCCATCGCCCGCAGCACATGGCTGGGCGTCAGCGTGGAACTCGTGCACGACGAACCGGAGGACACGGAGAAACCGGCCCGGTCCAGCTCGGTGAGCAAAGCCTCCCCGTCGACATAGAGACACGAGAAGGTCACCAGGTGGGGCAGGCGCCGCACCGGGTCGCCGGCCACCTCCACGTCCGGCACCAGCTCGGGCACCCGCGTCCGGATCCGTTCCACCAGCTCCCGCAGCCGCGCGGCCTCCGCGGCCGCCTCGGCCCGCACCGCCCGCAGCGAGGCCGCCGCCGCCACGACGCCCGGGATGTTCTCGAATCCGGCCGAGCGCCCCGACTCCCGCTCGTCCGCCGGACCTTGCGGCGCGAACCGCGTCCCCTTGCGCACCACGAGCAGCCCGACACCCGCAGGGCCGCCCCATTTGTGGGCACTTGCCGCGAGCAGCGACCAACCGCCCCCCACCGGGCCCCACGCCAGCGACTGCGCGGCGTCCACCAGCAGCGGCACCCCCGCCTCCCGGCACGCCTCCGACACCTCGGCCACCGGCTGCTCGGTGCCCACCTCGTGGTTGGCCGACTGGAGGCAGGCGAGCGCCGTGTCGTCCCGCAGCGCGGCGGCGTACGCGTCCGGCGCCACCCGCCCGCCCCGGTCCACCGGCACCTCGGTCACCGTCCCGCCGCCCGCCTCGTGCGCGGCGGCCGACTGGAGCACCGACGAGTGCTCCACCGCCGACACGACCAGGTGCCGCCCGGCCCGCCGGCGTCCGGCGAGCGCCCCGGCAACCCCGGAGTGCACCGCCGCCGTCCCCGAAGGAGTGAACACGAGCTCGTCGGGGCGGCACCCCACCGCCTCGGCGGCGGCCTCCCGCGCCGCGTCCAGCAGCAGCCGGGCGCGCCGTCCCTCCCGGTACAGGCGGGCGGGGTCGGCCCACCCCTCGTCCAGCGCGGCCTGCAGGGCCTGGCGGGCGACCGGGTGGAGGGGAGCGGCGGAAGCGGAATCGAAGTAGGGCACACGGTCACGCTAACTCCGCGGGGCCCGGACCCGGGTGCCAGGAGGCACGGCACCCCCGCCGACCCGCCGGAAACCCGGTCCGGAACACCCCTTCGGGGTGCCCTGCGGCGCGTTGGGCACCCTCCCCGCGCGACCCCAAATAGCGTCCAGTAGGGTTTGGTCCGCATAAACATCCAAACCCCTGCCCGCGTCAGGGCCGGCGACCGACCAGCGTGACGGCCGCAGCCGACCGCGCGGGCGAGACTCTCGGGAAGGCGCTACGTGAGTCCCAACGGCTCCGACCGCTCGTCGCGGCGCCCGATGCGGCGGAAGCTGCCGCAGGTGCTGACTGCGGGCCTGATCCTGGCTACCGCCACCGGTTGCTCGTACAACTGGGAGGATTTCCCCCGCCTTGGTATGCCCACCCCGGTGACGGAGGAGGCCCCGCGGATCCTCTCCCTCTGGCAGGGCTCGTGGGCGGCTGCGCTCGCCACGGGCGTGCTGGTCTGGGGCCTGATCCTGTGGAGCGTCATCTTCCACCGGCGTAGCCGCACCAAGGTGGAGGTTCCTCCGCAGACCCGGTACAACATGCCCATCGAGGCGCTGTACACGGTGACCCCGCTCATCATCGTCTCGGTGCTCTTCTACTTCACCGCGCGCGACGAGTCGAAGCTCCTGGCCCTCTCGGACAAGCCGACCCACACCATCGGTGTGGTCGGTTACCAGTGGAGCTGGGGCTTCAACTACATCGAGAACGTCGACGGCAAGGCCGACACGGGCACCTCGCCCGCCAAGGAACTGGCCGTCATCCCCGACAAGTACCAGAAGCAGTTCCCCCAGGGGGCCGAGGGCGTCTACGACTACGGCATCCCGGGCACGCGGAACCCGCAGAACGGCAACTCGGGCCCGACCCTGTGGCTGCCGAAGGGCGAGAAGGTCCGGTTCATCCTGACCTCGCGTGACGTCATCCACTCGTTCTGGGTCGTCCCCTTCCTGTTCAAGCAGGACGTCTTCCCCGGTCACAATGTGAACGTCTTCGAGGTGACCGCCACGAAGGAGGGCACCTTCAAGGGCAAGTGCGCCGAGCTCTGCGGCGTCGACCACTCCCGGATGCTCTTCAACGTCAAGGTCGTCTCCCCGGAGCGCTACCAGCAGCACCTGAAGGAGCTGGCCGAGAAGGGGCAGACGGGTTACATCCCGGCGGGCATGGAGATCACCGACTCGGCCAGGAACTCGGAGAGCAACCAACTGTGAGCATCCTCAACGAACCTCAGGGTGCCGCCACGGCAGCCGACGGCTCGCGTGAGCCGTACGAGAACGAGCTGCCCGTCCGGCGCAGCCACCCCGGTGGTGTGGTCGTGAAGTGGCTGACCACCACCGACCACAAGACCATCGGCACGCTTTACCTGGTCACGTCGTTCGCCTTCTTCTGCATCGGCGGTCTGCTGGCGCTCTTCATGCGCGCCGAGCTGGCCCGTCCGGGTACGCAGATCATGTCGAACGAGCAGTTCAACCAGGCGTTCACGATGCACGGCACGATCATGCTGCTGATGTTCGCGACGCCGCTGTTCGCCGGATTCGCCAACTGGATCATGCCGCTGCAGATCGGCGCGCCCGACGTGGCGTTCCCGCGGCTGAACATGTTCGCGTACTGGCTGTACCTCTTCGGCTCGCTCATCGCGGTGGCCGGCTTCCTCACCCCGCAGGGCGCGGCCGACTTCGGCTGGTTCGCCTACGCCCCGCTGTCGGACGCGGTCCGCTCGCCGGGTGTCGGCGCCGACATGTGGATCATGGGTCTGGCCTTCTCCGGCTTCGGCACGATCCTCGGCTCGGTCAACTTCATCACCACGATCATCTGCATGCGCGCACCCGGCATGACGATGTTCCGTATGCCGATCTTCACCTGGAACGTGCTGCTGACCGGTGTGCTGGTCCTGCTCGCGTTCCCGGTGCTGGCCGCGGCGCTCTTCGCGCTGGAGGCCGACCGGAAGTTCGGCTCGCACATCTTCGACGCGGCCAACGGCGGCGCGCTGCTGTGGCAGCACCTCTTCTGGTTCTTCGGCCACCCCGAGGTGTACATCATCGCCCTGCCGTTCTTCGGCATCGTCTCGGAGATCATCCCGGTCTTCAGCCGCAAGCCGATGTTCGGTTACATCGGCCTGGTGGCCGCGACCATCGCGATCGCCGGTCTGTCGGTGACGGTGTGGGCGCACCACATGTACGTCACGGGCGGTGTGCTGCTGCCGTTCTTCTCCTTCATGACCTTCCTCATCGCGGTACCGACCGGTGTGAAGTTCTTCAACTGGATCGGCACCATGTGGAAGGGCTCGCTGTCCTTCGAGACACCGATGCTCTGGACGATCGGCTTCCTGGTCACCTTCACCTTCGGTGGTCTGACCGGCGTCATCCTGGCCTCGCCCCCGATGGACTTCCACGTCTCCGACTCGTACTTCGTCGTCGCGCACTTCCACTACGTCGTCTTCGGCACCGTGGTCTTCGCGATGTTCGCCGGGTTCCACTTCTGGTGGCCGAAGTTCACCGGCAAGATGCTGGACGAGCGCCTCGGCAAGATGACGTTCTGGACGCTGTTCATCGGCTTCCACGGCACGTTCCTGGTGCAGCACTGGCTCGGTGCCGAGGGCATGCCGCGTCGTTACGCCGACTACCTCGCCGCCGACGGCTTCACCCTGCTGAACACGATCTCCACGATCGCCTCGTTCCTGCTGGGCCTGTCGATCCTGCCGTTCTTCTACAACGTGTGGAAGACCGCCAAGTACGGCAAGAAGGTCGAGGTCGACGACCCGTGGGGTTACGGCCGCTCGCTGGAGTGGGCGACCTCCTGCCCGCCGCCGCGGCACAACTTCCTCACGCTGCCGCGCATCCGCTCGGAATCCCCGGCCTTCGACCTGCACCACCCGGAGATCGCCGCCGTCGGCCAGCTCGAGAACCACGGGCAGAAGGACACCGCGATGTTCGGTGGCAAGGAGGTCGGCAAGTGAAGATCCAGGGCAAGATGTTCATCTGGCTGAGCATCTTCATCCTCGCCATGGCGATCCTCTATGGCGTGTGGTCGAAGGAGCCGGCCGGTACGACGGCGCTCTTCCTGGCCTTCGGCCTGTCGATCATGATCGGCTACTACCTGGCCTTCACGGCCCGGCGAGTGGACGCCATGGCGCAGGACGACAAGGAGGCCGACGTCGCGGACGAGGCCGGTGAGGTTGGCTTCTTCTCGCCGCACAGCTGGCAGCCGCTCTCCCTGGCGATCGGTGGCGCCTTCGCCTTCCTGAGCGTCGCGCTCGGCTGGTGGCTCCTGTACTTCTCCCTGCCGCTCGTCCTGATCGGCCTCTGGGGATGGGTCTTCGAGTACTACCGGGGCGAGAACCAGAACCAGTAGTCCGCACACCGCGGGCCGCGCTTCGAGAAGGGGCCCGGCGACCTCTGTACGGAGGCCGCCGGGCCCCTCTTTTGGAGTCATCCGGCGTGCCGCTCCGGTCGCACCTTCCTACGGTGTGGTTATGAGCAACACGCCCCGCATGCGCATCGCCACGAGCTGCACCCTGCTGGTCGCCGTCACCGGCGCGAGCGCGACCGCGTGCGGTGGTCCGGACGGCCATCCCCTGTCCGCCAGGCCGTACGACGCGGCCGGCCAGGTCGCCTTCAACGCCCCGTCCGGCACCGCCAAGGCAGCCCTCGACAAGCCGCTGGAAGTCACGGCCAAGGGCAAGGACGGCCGCATCACGGACGTCACGGCCGTGGACACCGCCGGCCACTACCTCGCGGGCGAACTGTCCGCCGACGGCAGCCGCTGGCGCTCCACCGCCCCGCTGGTGGCCGGCACGCGCTACACCGTCCGGGTTTCCACGGAGGACCGCGAAGGCGCCCCAGGTGCCCGTACGCTGACTTTCGAGACCGCGCGGGCCAAGAAGGTCCTGAACGTGGAATTCGGGCCGGAGACGGGCAAGTACGGCGTCGGTCAGCCCATCACCGCCGAGCTCAGCGCCCCGGTCACCACCAAGGAGGGCCGCGCCGCCGTCGAGCGCTCCCTCAAGGTGCGGTCCACCCCCGCGGTCACGGGCTCCTGGTACTGGGTCGACGACAAGAAGCTGCACTATCGCCCGAAGGAGTACTGGCCCGTCGGCGCGTCCGTCACCGTCACGGGCAACCTCGCGGGCGTGAAGGTCGCGGGCGACCTCTACGGCGGCTCGGCGAAGTCCGTGAACCTGAGCATCGGCGACCGGGTCGAGGCCATCACGGACGCCGGCAGCCACCACATGACGGTCAAGCGCAACGGCGAAGTGATCAACACCATTCCGGTGACCACCGGAAAGCCGGGCTTCTCCACCCGTAACGGGATCAAAGTGGTGCTCGGCAAGGAGTACTTCGTCCGGATGCGCAGCACCACCGTCGGCATCGCGGCGGGCAGCAGCGAGTCGTACGACCTGCCGGTGTACTACGCCACCCGGGTGACCTGGAGCGGCGAGTACGTCCACGCCGCCCCCTGGTCCGTCGGCTCACAGGGGTACGCCAACGTCAGCCACGGCTGCACCGGCATGTCCACCGGCAACGCCGCCTGGTTCTACGAGAACGTCCGCGCCGGCGACCTGGTCCACGTCATCAACAGCGAGGGCCAGGAGATGGACCACTTCGGCAACGGCTTCGGCGACTGGAACCTGCCCTGGGAGAAGTGGCAGGCGGGCAGTGCCACCAAGGCCGACGCCCCCCGCACCGAACAGGTACGCCTCCGCCCCGGTCTCTGAGGCGCCCCGGCGGGCGGAGGGCCGGGCCGGGACGTCACGCCTCCACGGCGAGCCGGCTCCGCAGCAGGGCCGCCAGGGAGTCCGCCAGCTCCACCGGGTCGACCGGAAGGGTCACCGCGGCGTCCGCGCGGCTCCACGTGGCCAGCCAGGCGTCCTGGGGGCGGCCGATGAGCACCAGCACGGGCGGGCAGCGGAACACCTCGTCCTTGATCTGGCGGCACACCCCCATGCCGCCCGCCGGCGCCGCCTCGCCGTCCAGGACGCAGACGTCCACGCCGCCCGCGTCCAGCCGCTCCAGCACGGCCGGGAGCGTCGCGCACTCGATGTACTCGACCGGCGGAACGTCGGCCGCCGGCCTGCGCCCGGCCGCCAGCCGCACCTGCGCGCGGGTGTTGGCGTCGTCGCTGTAGACCAGGACGGTGGCGCTCGACTGCATGGTTCCTCCGAGTACGTCGGCGGCATGGGCGGGAAGGCAGGTACCGATGCGCCGGATGCTACTCCTCCCGTCCGCCCCTCCACAGCGGTTCGGACACTCCTTCGACACCCCTTCCGATGGGCCGTTCGGGCTGGACGGAGCCCATCAACACACCGAACGGCACCCCCCGGAGTGAGGGCGGGATAAGCGACCGACATAATGTCGGTCGTGGCGACAGCAACGACAGTAGAAACCGGGCACGCGCACCCGTCGGTCAATCGGCCGAACCTCACCAGCGTCGGAACCATCATCTGGCTGAGTTCCGAGCTGATGTTCTTCGCGGCCCTCTTCGCGATGTACTTCACCCTGCGATCGGTGACGGGTGCCGAGTTCTGGGCAGAGAAAGCCGATGCGCTGAACTTCCCGTTCTCGGCTACCAACACCACGATCCTGGTGCTCTCCTCACTCACCTGCCAGCTCGGCGTGTTCGCCGCCGAGCGGGGTGACGTGAAGAAGCTCCGTACGTGGTTCGTGATCACGTTCGTGATGGGTGCGATCTTCATCGGAGGCCAGGTCCTCGAGTACACCGAGCTGGTGAAGCACGAGGGCCTGTCGCTCTCGTCGGATCCGTACGGCTCCGTGTTCTACCTGACGACCGGCTTCCACGGCCTGCACGTGACGGGCGGACTCATCGCCTTCCTGCTGGTCCTCGGCCGTACCTACGCGGCCAAGAGATTCACTCACGAGCAGGCAACCGCCGCCATCGTCGTGTCCTACTACTGGCACTTCGTCGATGTCGTCTGGATCGGCCTCTTCGCCACGATCTACATGATCAAGTAGTCGGGTCCGTACCTCAGGTACACCCGACACATCCAGCAAGCATCGACGCAGAAGATCCTGACACCGGGGTAATCCGTGAAAAAGCTCTCCGCACGACGACGCCATCCGCTGGCGGCGGTCGTCGTCCTACTCCTCGCGCTGGCGGCCACTGGGGGGCTGTACGCCGCGTTCGCGCCCGCGGGCAAGGCGCAGGCAGACGAAACCGCCCAGTCCCTCGCCATCGAGGAGGGCAAGAAGCTCTACACCGTCGGCTGCGCCAGCTGCCACGGAACCGGCGGTCAGGGAACCACTGACGGCCCGAGCCTGGTCGGCGTCGGCTCCGCAGCCGTGGACTTCCAGGTCGGCACCGGCCGTATGCCGGCGCAGCAGCCCGGCGCCCAGGTGCCGGAGAAGAAGGTCATCTACTCGCAGGCCGAGATCGACCAGCTCGCCGCGTACATCGCGTCCCTGGGCGCCGGTCCGATCACGCCGACCGAGAAGCAGTCCAGCCCGGAAGGCGCGGACATCGCCCGTGGTGGTGACCTGTTCCGCACCAACTGCGCCCAGTGCCACAACTTCACCGGTGCGGGCGGTGCCCTGACGCACGGCAAGTACGCCCCGCCGCTGAACGACGTGAGCCCGAAGCACATCTACGAGGCCATGCAGACCGGCCCGCAGAACATGCCCTCCTTCCCCGACACGACCATGCCGGAGCAGGAGAAGAAGGACATCATCGCGTACATCCGGACCGTCAACGACGACCGGACCGCGACCCCCGGCGGCTTCGCGCTGGGCGGCGTCGGCCCCGTCAGCGAGGGTCTGTTCGGGTGGATCTTCGGTCTGGGTTCGCTGATCGCCGTCGCCGTCTGGGTCGCGGCCCACACCGCTAAGGCCAAGAAGTCATGAGTAGCCAAGAGATTCCCAAGGAGAGCCTGCCGAGCGAGCAGGACACCGCGCACGGTACGGCGGTAGCCGAGAACCCGTTCGCCGACCCGGGGCTGCCGCCCCACCGGCCGCGTATCCAGGACATCGACGAGCGGGCCGCCAAGCGGTCCGAGCGCACGGTCGCCCTGCTGTTCACGCTGTCGATGCTGGCCACGATCGGCTTCATCGCGTCGTTCGTGATCTTCCCGGTCGACAAGATCGTCTACGTCTGGCCGCTGGGTCACGTCAGCGCGACCAACCTGTCGCTCGGTCTGACGCTCGGCCTCGCCCTCTTCTGCATCGGCGCCGGCGCGGTCCACTGGGCCCGCACGCTGATGTCCGACGAGGAGGTCGCCGACGACCGGCACGCCATCGAGGCGACGCCCGACGTCAAGGCGAAGGTCATGTCGGACTTCGCGGACGGCGCGCGCGAGTCGGCCATCGGCCGCCGCCCGCTGATCCGCAACACCATGTTCGGCGCCCTGGCCATGGTGCCGCTCTCCGGTGTGGTCCTGCTCCGCGAGCTGGGTCCGCTGCCCGAGAAGAAGCTCTTCCACACCGGATGGGCCAAGGGCAAGCAGCTCATCAACATGAACACCAACGAGCCGCTGCGTCCCGAGGACGTCGCGGTGGGCTCCCTGACCTTCGCCAAGCCCCAGGGCCTGGAGGAGGACGACCACGACTTCAGCAACAAGATCGCCAAGGATGCCCTGATGATCGTCCGGATCCAGCCGGAGGACATCAAGGACAAGCGCGAGCTGGAGTGGTCGCACGAGGGCATCGTCGCCTTCTCCAAGATCTGCACCCACGTGGGCTGCCCGATCTCCCTGTACGAGCAGCAGACCCACCACGTCCTCTGCCCGTGCCACCAGTCCACCTTCGACCTCTCCGACGGCGCCCGCGTCATCTTCGGCCCCGCCGGTCATCCCCTTCCGCAGCTGCGGATCGGTGTGAACGACAAGGGCTTCCTCGAGGCGCTCGGCGACTTCGACGAGCCCGTCGGCCCTGCATTCTGGGAGCGCGGATGAGCACCACGACCGCAAGCGACGCCAAGCGCAAGGCGCCCGCCGGCGAGCGGGTAGCCGACTGGGCCGACGGCCGGCTGGGCATCTACAGCCTGGCCAAGGCCAACATGCGGAAGATCTTCCCGGACCACTGGTCCTTCATGCTCGGTGAGATCTGCCTCTACAGCTTCCTGATCATCATCCTCACGGGTGTGTATCTGACGCTGTTCTTCCACCCGAGCATGAACGAGATCGAGTACCACGGCTCGTACGTCCCGATGCACGGCATCCGGATGACCGAGGCGTACGCCTCGACCCTGGACATCAGCTTCGACGTCCGCGGTGGCCTGCTCATCCGGCAGATCCACCACTGGGCCGCCGTGGTCTTCCTCGCCGGCATGTTCGTGCACATGATGCGCGTCTTCTTCACCGGCGCGTTCCGCAAGCCGCGTGAGATCAACTGGCTGTTCGGCTTCCTGCTGTTCGTCCTGGGCATGTTCACCGGTTTCACCGGTTACTCGCTCCCGGACGACCTGCTCTCCGGCACCGGTGTCCGCTTCACGCAGGGCGCGATCCTGTCCATGCCGATCGTCGGCACGTACATCTCGATGTTCCTGTTCGGCGGCGAGTTCCCGGGCCACGACATCATCGCCCGGTTCTACTCGATCCACATCCTGCTGCTGCCGGGCATCATGCTCGGCCTCGTGGTGGCGCACCTGATCCTGGTCTTCTACCACAAGCACACCCAGTTCCCCGGCCCCGGCCGGACGAACAAGAACGTCGTCGGCATGCCGCTGCTGCCGGTCTACATGGCCAAGGCCGGAGGCTTCTTCTTCCTGGTCTTCGGTGTCATCGCGGTCATCTCCGCCCTGTTCACGATCAACCCGATCTGGACCATGGGCCCGTACCGCCCGGACCAGGTGTCCACCGGCGCCCAGCCCGACTGGTACATGGGCTTCGCCGAGGGCCTCGTCCGAGTGATGCCGGGCTGGGAGATCCGCCTCTGGGGTCACACGCTCGTGCTGGGCGTGCTCATCCCGCTGGTGGTCTTCGGTGTCATGCTGGCCGCGATCGCGCTCTACCCGTTCATCGAGTCGTGGATCACCGGCGACAAGCGGGAGCACCACCTGCTGGACCGGCCGCGCAACGCGCCGACCCGGACCGCTCTGGGTGTCGCCTGGGTCACCGCGTACATGATCATGCTGGTCGGTGGTGGCAACGACATCTTCGCCACCCACTTCCACCTGTCGATCAACGCCATCACCTGGTTCGTGCGGATCTTCTTCTTCCTCGGCCCGGTCATCGCGTTCATCGTCACCAAGCGGATCTGCCTCGGTCTCCAGCGGCGCGACAAGGACAAGGTGCTGCACGGACGCGAGTCCGGCATCATCAAGCGCCTGCCGCACGGTGAGTTCGTCGAGATCCACGAGCCGCTCAGCCAGGCCCAGCTGCACGCGCTCACCGCGCACGAGCAGTACACGCCGGCCGAGATCGGCCCGTCGGTCGACGAGAACGGTGTCGAGCGCAAGCCGTCCCGTTCGCAGAAGCTCCGGGCGAAGCTCAGCAAGGGCTACTACGGCGAGGGGAACCAGATCCCCAAGCCCTCCGTCGAGGAGTACAAGGAGATCACCAGCGGCCACGGCCACCACTGATCACCTGACGTCCCGGCCCCAGGTCGCCACAGCATCGAGCCCCGTCCATTCGCTGGACGGGGCTCTTTGCCGTGCCCGGGGATGGATAGGGTGGTGGTCATCCCTGTACGCCCCGTACACCCCGGTACGAAGACACCAGGAGCGACCATGAGCGCTGTGCACCCCGCTGGAGGAGACATCGCGGCGGGCCGCTCGTGGCCCGACGTCCTGAACGCCCTGCTGGAGGGGCGCGACCGGAGCGCCGACGACACGGCGTGGGCGATGGACCGGATCATGCGCGGTGAGGCCACCGACGCCCAGATCGCCGGGTTCGCGGTCGCCCTGCGCGCGAAGGGCGAGACCGTCGAGGAGATCACCGGCCTGGTCCGCGCCATGTACGCGCACGCGAACGTGATCGAGGTGCCCGGCCCGGCCGTGGACCTCGTCGGCACCGGCGGCGACGGCGCCAGGACCGTCAACATCTCCACCATGTCCGCGATCGTCGTCGCCGGTACCGGCGCCAAGGTCGTCAAGCACGGCAACCGCGCCGCCTCCTCCGCCTCCGGGTCCTCCGACGTGCTGGAGAAGCTGGGTGTCAACCTGGACCTGACGCCCCGGCGGGTCGCCGAGGTCGCCGAGGAGGCCGGCATCACGTTCTGCTTCGCCGTGCGGTTCCACCCGGCGCTGCGGTACGTGGCGGCGGCCCGCAAGGAGCTCGGCATCCGGACCACGTTCAACTTCCTCGGCCCGCTCACCAACCCGGCGCGGGTCAAGGCCCAGGCGACCGGTGTCGCCGACGCCCGGATGGCCCCCATCATGGCCGGTGTGCTCGCCGAGCGCGGCTCCTCCGCGCTGGTGTTCCGCGGTGACGACGGGCTGGACGAGCTGACCACCACCGCCACTTCGAAGGTGTGGGTAGTCCGCGACGGCGCGGTGCGCGAGGAGACGTTCGACCCGCGGGACGTCGGCATCGGCCTCGTGCCCGTGGAGGCGCTGCGCGGCGCGGACGCCTCGTACAACGCCGACGTGGCCCGGCGGATACTGGCCGGGGAGACCGGGCCCGTGCGGGACGCGGTGCTGCTGAACGCGGCGGCGGCCCTGGTCGCGCTGGAGCCGTCCGACGCCCCGCTGACCGAGCGGATCGGGGCGGGCATCACCCGCGCGGCCGAGGCGATCGACTCCGGTGCTGCGCGGGCGGCGCTGGACCGCTGGGTGGCCGCCAGCAACGCGTGACGGCCCCTCCGGGCCCGTGACGGTCGTGGACGACGGCCCGCACCGGGCCGGTGGTGTCGGGCGTACGGGCGGGGCCCGCCGGGCGCCGCCCGTACCCCGCGGCGGCGGCCCCGCGGGGTCCGTGCCGGTCGTCGTCCGGCCGAGGGCCGGTGTCCCGGGATCCGGACACGGCTTGCGTGCGGGCGATCACGTGGTTTAACTTCTCGGCAGGTCATGAGTGACAGCGACTACGGCCCCGGCCCGCTGTCCGGCAACCCTCCGTCCGTGGCGGGGTGCCCCGGGTGAAGACCAGGCCGCAGGCGGCGAAGTCTGTGGCAAGCGCGGACCCCTGCACACCCTGGGGTCCTGGTCCTCAAGGGAGCAGTCTCGTGAGCAAGCGAATGCGATAGGGCGTATCAGCCCCTTCTTCGGTACCCCCTTCTTCTCCTCTCGCCGCGCCGCACCCTCGTGCGCCGACGCGACGAGTTCGCCTGCCCTGTACGGGAGTTCGCCATGTCTGTCTCCACCCTTGCCGCCGACCAGTCCGTTTGTGCCCCGCTGCCCGTTCTGGGGCGGGATGTCACCGTGCCGCTCGTCACCGGGGGCGAGGTCACCTACGCCGCGCTCGACTACGCCGCCAGCGCGCCGGCCCTCCAGCGGGTGTGGGACGACGTGGCCGCGTACGCGCCGTACTACGGCAGCGTGCACCGGGGTGCCGGGTACCTGTCGCAGCTGTCGACCGACCTGTTCGAGAACAGCCGCGCCGCGGTGGCGGAGTTCCTCGACTGCCGGGAGGGCGACCAGGTCGTCTTCACCCGGTCGACCACCGACTCGCTGAACCTGCTGGCCGCCGCGCTGCCCGCCGGCTGCCAGGTCTTCGTCTTCGAGACCGAGCACCACGCCTCGCTGCTGCCGTGGAAGGACGCGACGGTCACGTACCTCGACGCGCCCCGGACGCCGGAAGAGGCGGTCCGGACGCTGGAGCGGGCGCTGGCGGACCGGGACCCCCACGGGCCGGCGCTGGTCTGCGTGACCGGTGCGTCGAACGTGACCGGTGAGTTGTGGCCGGTACGCGAGCTGGCCGCCGCCGCCCACGCCCACGGCGCCCGCATCGTCCTGGACGCCGCGCAGCTGGCACCCCACCACCCGGTCTCGGTGCGGGACCTGGACGTCGACTGGGTGGCGTTCTCCGGGCACAAGCTGTACGCCCCGTTCGGCTCCGGCGTCCTCGCGGGACGGGCCGACTGGCTGCGGGACGCCGACCCGTACCTGGCCGGCGGCGGCGCCTCCCGCAAGGTCGCCCGGCGCGCCGACGGCGGGGTGGACGTCGAGTGGCACACCACCCCGGCCCGCCACGAGGCCGGTTCCCCCAACGTCATCGGCGTCTACGCCGTCGCGTCCGCCTGCAAGGCGCTCACCGAGGCCGGGTTCGACGACCTGGTGGCCCGCGAGCAGTACCTGATCGGCAAGGTGCGCGCGGGGCTCGCCGAGGTGCCGGAGGTGAAGGTGCTGTCGCTGTTCGGCGAAGACGCGCCCCGGGTGGGCGTCATCTCCTTCGTCGTACGGGGCTGGAACAGCTCGCACTTCGCGGCGGCCCTCTCGGCCGAGTACGGCATCGGTGTCCGGGACGGACTGTTCTGCGCCCACCCGCTGGTGCGCACCCTGCTGGGCGGCGACCCGCAGGACGTCGGCGAGTGCGGCGCCCCGGACGGCGGGGCCACCTCGCTGAACGCCATCCGCGTCAGCTTCGGGGCGGGGACGCCGGACGAGCACGTCGACCGGTTCGTCCGGGCCGTGAAGGAACTCGTCCGGGACGGGGCTCGCTGGAACTACCGTACGGAGGACGGGCGTTGCGTGCCCGACCGAGGCTAGGGAGTGTCCGGAACGTATCGGCGTCCGCCCGCCGGGCGTCGCGGGCCGGGCGGGACGTCGCGGACACGGCCCGGGGCGTGTCCTGACCCCGCCGGGTCGGCGAGCCCGGCCGGGACCCGGCGAGGGGCCCTGAGCCGGGTGCCCACCAGGACCGTGCGCAGCGCCCGTTCGGCGGCGTCCGCGAGCAGCTCGGCGGCCCGGTCCAGCGCCTCCGGCAGCGGCAGCGGGCCGGCCGCGATCGACTCGTAGGCGTCGAGCCCCGCCTCCCCGGCGCCCACGCCCAGCGTGCCCGCCAGCGCCAGGACCGGTACCCCCGCCTCCCGGGCACGCCGCGCCACCTCGCCCGGCACCTTGCCCCGCACGGTCTGGGCGTCCAGCGCGCCCTCGCCGGTCACCACCAGGTCGGCGAGGCCCAGCCGGGCGCCCAGGTCCAGCCCGTCGAGGAGCACCTCGAAGCGCGGGAGCAGCCGGCCCCCCACCGCCGCGAGCCCCGCGCCCAGCCCGCCCGACGCCCCGGTGCCGGGGGCGCACCGCAGGTCGACGCCGGGGGCGCACGCCGCCGTCAGCGCGGCCGCCCAGTGCTCCAGGGCGGCCGACAGCTCCTCGCACCGTGCCGGGGTGGCGCCCTTCTGCGGGCCGAAGACCCGGGCGACCCCCCGCTCGCCGCACAGCACGTTGTACGGGTTGCACGCCACCAGCAGCTCGGTGTCCACCAGCCGCGGGTCGAGCCCGCGCGGGTCGACGACCGCGAGCCGGGTCAGCGCCGAGCCGCCGTGGGGGAGTTCGGCGCCGGACGCGTCGAGGAGCCGGACGCCCAGCGCCTGGAGGGCGCCCGCGCCGCCGTCCGAGGTGCCCGAGTCGCCGCACCCGACCAGGACGCGCCGGGCGCCCGCGTCGAGGGCCGCGCGGATCAACTCGCCGACGCCGTACGTGGTCGTGGCGCCCGGGTCTCGGCGGCCCGGCGGCACCAGGGCGAGCCCGGCGGCGGCGGCCATCTCCACGACCGCCGAGCCGTCCCCGAGGAGCGCGAAGCGGCTGTCCAGCGGGTCGCCCAGCGGGCCGGTCGCGGCGCACGCGACGAGCCGTCCGCCGGTCGCGGCGGCCAGCGCCTCGGCCGTGCCCTCACCCCCGTCGACCAGCGGGATCAGGTCCAGCTCGGCGTCCGGCAGGACCCGCAGCACCCCCTCGGCGATGGCCTCGGCGGCCTCCCGCGCCGACAGGGACTCCTTGAAGCCGCTCGGGGCGACGGCGACGCGGTAGCTCATCGGGGGGCCTCCACGAGGACGGGCACGCCGATCAGCGGCCAGACGGTCAGGGCGAAGAACAGGACCAGGCCCGCCGTGAGCGGGGCGAGCACCGCCGACAGCCGCAGCAGGTCGCGCGGGGTGTAGGTGGGCACCCCGTCGGGGACGTCACGGAAGAGCGCGACGGGCTTCGCCGACGCCGGCAGCGTGTGGCAGAACCCGGCCGCGGCGGTCGAGGCGAGCGCGGCGGTGACCGGGTTGACCCCCGCCGCGGACGCCGCCACCACCACCAGCGGGACGAGCACCGACGAGCGGGCCGAACGGGACTGGAGCACCAGGTGCGCGGCCGTGCTGACGACCACGACACCGGTCAGGAACAGCCAGGGCGGCGCGTGCACCGGCAGGCCCGCCACCAGCCACTCCGCCGCCCCCGAGTCGGCGAGCGCCACGCCCATCGCCATCGTCGCGGCCATGAACAGCAGCAGCGGCCACGGCACGGTCCGCAAGCCGTCCTTGAGCCGTACCGTCCCCAGCGCCGGCGACGCGGCCACCACCGCGCCGATCAGCGCCACGACCGCCGGGGACACCCGGTGCAGCGGCTCGCTGCACCACAGCACCACCACCGTGGCCAGCAGCAGGGCGCAGCGTGCCTCGGCGGTGGACAGCGGTCCCGTGACGGGGGCGTGCGCGTGCGCCTCGATGTCCGCGGGGGTGACGCGCACCGGGGCGCGCCGGTCGTCGCGCGTGGTGGTGGTGAGCAGGACCACCTCGGCGGCCAGGTGCGACGACACGACCGCCAGCGGCAGGCCGAGCAGCAGCCACCGTACGAACCCCAGCCGCTGCCCGGTGTGCTCCCACAGCACGTTGACGGTGATCAGGTGCGCCCCGGCGCCGATGAGCGTCGCGACGGCGGACAGCAGCACCACCGTCGGGAACAGCAGCGCCAGCATCACCACCAGCCGCCGGCGGTCCGCCAGCACGGCGGCCAGCGCCAGGAACACGGGCAGCGCGAGCGCGGCCCGCCCCGAGGTCGCCGGCACGGCGAACGAGGTGACGACGAGCGCGGCCGTGGTCAGGTGGACCAGCTGGCGCACCGTCCGGGCGCCGCCGGCCAGGAACGCCGCCGTCCGCCCCGCCAGGCCCGTCCGGGTGACCGCGGCGGCCAGGACGAACGCGCAGATCAGCAACCAGATGGTCTCGTCACCGAGGGGGGCGAAGAGCGTCCGGCTGCTGATCACGCCCGTCGCGGTGAGGGCGAGTCCCGCGCCCAGCGCGACATACGTGTCGTCGGCCGGGGTCGCGATCCAGGCGACGGTGGCGAGCACGAAGACGGCGAGGGTGAGGCGCGCGTCGGCGCCGAGACCGGGGAACAGGGCCGGCACGGCCAGCAGCGTGCACGACCCCAGCCCGCCGCCGACCCACGCCGCCCGGCCGGGGGTGAGGGTCACGGTGATCAGCCTCGGTTCGCGCCATGAGTCCCCGATGAGCGGTTCGTTAAGGGAAGTTCATGGAACGGGGCGCTTCATGGCATGCGGTAGCCCATGCCGCGCACCGTTTCGAGCCGTCGCGCGCCCAGCTTCTTGCGGAGCGCCCGCACGTACACGTCCACGATGTTCGAGCCGGGGTCGAAGTCGTACCCCCATACGTGGGACAGGATCTGCTCCCGTGACAGGACCTGGCCCGGGTGGCGCAGGAACAGCTCCAGCAGCACGAACTCACGGGCCGTCAGGTCGACGGTCCGGCTCTCCGCGCGGGCGCGGCGGGTGCGCAGGTCCAGGCTGAGGTCGCCGCTGCGCAACACCGTCACCTCGGGCGCGCGCGCCGCGGTGCGCAGCCGGAGCCGTACCCGCGCCAGCAGCTCCTCGAAGCGGAACGGCTTGGTCATCCAGTCGTCGGCGCCGCCCTCCAGGCCGGCCACCGTGTCCCGTACCGAGTCGCGGGCCGTCAGCACGATCACCGGCAGCGTCACGCGCGCCTCGCGCAGCTCCCGCAGCACGGTGAAGCCGTCCCGGCCGGGCAGCCCGATGTCCAGCACCATCAGGTCGAAGCCGCCGGTGACCGCGTAGTCGAGGGCGGTGTCCCCGTCGGCGGCGACCGTGGTGGTGAAGGCGTTGGCGCGCAGGCCCTTCTCGACGAAGGAGGCGATCCGCTCCTCGTCCTCGGCGATCAGGATCCTGCTCACTCGCCCTCCTCCGCCGAGAGCGCGTGACCCGGCACGAGCGCGTCCTCCAGCACGAGTACGAAGGTGGCGCCGCCGCCCTCGGTCGGCCGCAGGTCCACCCGGCCGCGGTGCCCCTCGGCGATGGCCTTCACGATGGACAGCCCCAGCCCGGCGCCGCCGCCCGCGCGGGCACCCCGCCGGGTGGTGCCGCGGCGGAACCGTTCGAAGATCACGGGGGCGTCCTCCGCCGGTACGCCGGGGCCGGTGTCGGCGACGTACAGCTCGATCCGGCCGTCCGCCTCACGGGAGCCGATTCCCACCCGCCGGCCGGGGGCGGTGTGCTGGACGGCGTTCTGCGCCAGCTGGACCATCGCCTGGGTGATGCGCTGCGGGTCCAGCTCGGCCTCCCGGTCGGCGACGCCGTCCAGGACCCAGTCGCGCTCGCCGAGGGCGCGGGCCTTCACGAACACGTCGGCGGTCAGTTCGCCCAGCTGGACCGGCTCGGGCGTGACGAAGTCGGGGCGTTCGGCCCTGGCGAGCAGCAGCAGGTCCTCCACGATCCGGCTCATCCGGTCCAGTTCGTCGGTGACCAGCCGGATCGTCTCCGCCTGTTCCGCCGGGTCGTCGCCCATCAGCTCCAGGTGGCCGCGCACGATCGTGATGGGCGTGCGCAGTTCGTGGCCGGCGTCGTCGACGAACTGGCGCTGCGCCGCGAACGCCCGTTCCAGCCGGTCCAGCATCGCGTTGAACGTCTCGGCGAGCAGCGCGATGTCGTCCCGGCCCCGCACCGGGATACGGCGGGTCAGGTCCTGTTCGGTGAGCTGGGCGGCGGCCCGGCTCACCAGGCGTACGGGGGCGAGGATGCGGCCCGCGACGGCCCAGCCGATGCCGGTGGTCATCAGCAGCGCCACCCCGGAGATGGCGAGCTGGGTGCGGAACGCCTCCATGGCGATGGCCCGTTCGTCGGCGGCGTGGAAGGCGACGACGAACGCCCCGGGCGGGGCCTGGCTCGCCGGGTTGATGGGCACCTTCGCCCACCGCACCTCGCCCCACGGCCGGTCCAGGGTGCCCGAGCGGGCGGGGGAGCCGAGGATCCGGGTGAGCGCCACCCGGTCGCGGTGGAGGGCGGCGCCGGTGGTGTCGCGGGGCTGCCGCAGCACGGACGGGACGCCGCCCGGGCCCCGGGTGAGGCCGAGCAGCTCCTCGTCGGGGTCGGAGTACTGGCGCTGGAGGAACACCTCCAGCAGGCGGCGCGGCTCGCCGAACCGGGCGCCGGTGCCGGGATCCACGCCCTGGTCGACGAAGTTGGCGAACTCGCGGGTCTCCTGCGTGAGCAACCGGCTGATCCGGTGGTCGACGTCGCGCAGCAGGATGGAACGGGTCGTCATCGCGACGGCCACCAGCGCCACGGCCATCACCAGCAGCAGCCAGAGCAGGATCCGCACCCGGGCGGAGACGCGGCGGTCAGGTGTCGTCACCGGAGTCGTCCCCGGAGCCGTCACCGCGGTCGTCGTCGTCGTCCCCCTCGGTGGCCGGCGGCCCCGGCACCACGGTGTCGGTGGGCGTGGTGCGGACCGGCGCGGCGCCGCCACCGGCCGGCCGGGCCGGCGTGCTCGCGCGCGTGCCCGCGGGCGGCCCCTCCGGTGTCCCCGCGGTCCGTCCGTCCGGTGTCCCCGCGCCACGGTCCGGTGACCCCCCGGGCGGCCCGCCCGGTGTCCCCGCGGGCGGCCCGCCCCGGGCGGGTACGGCGGCCGGCGTGCCCCCCGCGTCGCGGCCCGGTGTCCCGCTCGGCTCCGCGTCCGGTCCCCGGCCCGGCGGCGGGACGTCCGGCCCGGTGATCGGGGACGCGCCCGCCCCGCTCCCGGCCGGCCGGGGCGTGGCGCCCAGTTGCACTCCGGGCGGCACCACGGGCGCCTCGGGCGTTTCGGTCAGCAGATGGCTGGTGGCGGCGATGCCGAGCGGGATGGCGACGACCGCGGCGAGCGTCGCCATGCGAAGGGAGAAAGCCATGGGGCACATCCTGGGCGCGGGCCGGCCGCGCCTGGATGAGCGCCGGATGAGGGCTCTTTCATGAACGGCCCGGGTTTTCCGCGTCCGGCCGCCCCCGCCGGAGGCCGCCCGGCGGGTCGCGTTCCGGGCGGGCGACGCCCGAGCCTGCGGAGAAGGCGCCCGCGACGCGGTCGAGGGGGTGGCCTCGGCGGCGCGCGTCCCGCGCCCGGACGACCCCGCGGGCGTCCGCCGGGGAGCCACCCGTCCGGGTGATGCGCGAGCCGGTCCGGCAACGCCACGGACGCGTGGCCCCCGGGGGGGACGTCCTACGCGTCGAGGCCGATCGCGAACGCGGCCTCCAGGTCGTGCTGGGAGTAGGTGCGGAACGCCACGTGGGTGTCCGTCGCCTCGACGCCGGGGATCTTGCTGATCCGGCCGGGGATGACGTCCGCCAGGTCGTCGTGCCTGGCCACACGGACCATGGCGATGAGGTCGTACGTACCCGTGACGGAGAAGACCTCGCTGACGCTGTCCAGCGAGGCGATCGACTCGGCGATCTCGGGGATGCGGTCCACGCTGGTCTTGATGAGCACGATCGCGGTGATCACGGCTGTCCTTCTCCCTCGGTGGCCGCTGGGTGGGCCTTCACTCTAGCCCCCCGCCCGAACCGCACCCACGCGTAGAGGAAGCCCAGGCAGAAGCCCACCACGTGGGCCAGGTAGGCCACTCCCGGGCCGCTGTCCGCGCCCCGGGCGGCCAGCCACTGGAGCACGAACCAGAAGATCAGCACGATCCAGGCCGGGAACCGCAGCGGCAGGAAGAAGAGGAACGGGAAGAGGCTGGTGACCCGCGCCCTCGGGAAGAGGTGCAGGAAGGCGCCGAGCACCCCCGAGATCGCCCCCGACGCCCCCACCAGGGTCTGGTCCGAGTCGGCGTGCGCCACGGCGTACCCGAACAGCGCGAGGCAGCCGGAGCCGGCGTAGAAGAGGGCGAACTCCAGGTGGCCCAGCCGTTCCTCGGTCATCGCCCCGAACACGTAGAGGAACAGCATGTTGCCCAGCAGGTGCAGCCAACTGCCGCTGACGAAAAGGGCCGTCAGCGGGGTGAGGAGGACGTCCGGGGAGCCGCTCAGGAGTTCGGCGGGGACGATGCCCCAGCGGCGGAAGTACGAGCTCTGGGCGGCGAGGAGCGCGTCGCCGGTGCCGTACGAGGGGTTCAGCCCGGACACCGGGCTGATCAGGAAGACCAGGAAACAGGCGCCGATCACGGCGTACGTCACGGTGGGCCCGCGCCAAGCGATCATGGACAGATCATGACGTAAACGGAGGGAGCGGGACAGGGTGCCTCGCCGCGCCACGGGGTACCCGCGAGGCCGTAGGGTTACGGGACGCACACCCGCAGTTCGACGGCGCACCGCGGATCCCGGACCCGGCACGATGGAAGAGGACGGAACGATGACGACGGTTCCCCTGCCGACCGCGACGACCCGCTGGCGCTGCACGCTCTGCGGCAATCTGACCCGCTTCGACGTCACGCGCTCGTCCAAGGTCGTGGAGTACGTCCATCTGGACCTCGCGGGCGAGCCCACGGTGGAGGAGCGCGAGGTGGTCAGTGAGACCATCGAGTCGGTCCGCTGCCGTTGGTGCAACGCGGTGGACCGGATCGAGCTGGTGGACAGGCCGGACGCCGCTTCCTGAGGGACCGGAGGCGGTCCGGCGGGCCAAGACGGACGGGTAGTGGGGTGACGAATCGTGGAGCAGCCCGACAGCGGCGCTGAGCCGGCCGGTGCGGCCGGTGACGCCGCCGAGGCGCTCGACCGCCCGCTGCCCGACGGCGTGCGGCGCCGGGTCGTCGCGCTGGTCTCCGACGCCTTCGGCGGCCTGACGGTCGCGGAGCTCCCCGCGCAGCTGCGCCAGTACGCCCGGTTCACCCCGTCGCGCCGGGCCAAGTTCGCGGGCAACGCGATGGCGGCGGCCCTGGAGGGCGACCCGGTGTTCCGCCAGCGCATCGGCGAGCGCCTCAAGGAGGGGCAGCCGGAGCTGGCCCGCGCGGTCGAGTCCGGCGCCCCGCCGGCCGCCGCCGACCCGGTGGACGTCGCCGCGACGGCGTACGTGCTCCGCCCCGCCGGCTGGGTCAAGCTGGTCGCCGCCGCCGGTGAGGAGGCCCAGCGGGCGGACGCCGAACGCGCCGACGAGGCCGGCCGGCGGGAGCTGGAGCGGCTGCGCGCCGAACTGGCCGAGGCGCGCGCGCACACCAGGACCGAGACGGAGCGGCTGCGCGCCGAGCTGGACGCGGCGCGCAAGGAAGCCGAATCGCTTCAGCGCAAGCTGCGCAGCGCCCAGAGCGACGTGAAGCGCGGTGAGGCGGCCCTGCGCCGCAGCCGGGCCGACGTCGAGGGCGTCCGCGCCGAGGCGGCCGCCCAGGTGTCCGCCGCGGAGAGCGAGACGCGGCGCCTCAAGGCCCGCCTCGGCGAGGCGGAGGCCGCGCTGGAGGCCAGCCGCCGGGCCACCCGCGAGGGGCGCTCGGTGGAGGACATGCGGCTGCGACTGCTGCTGGACACCGTCCTGGAGGCGGCCCAGGGACTGCGCCGCGAGCTGGCCCTGCCGCCCGTGTCGGTGCATCCCGCGGACACCGTCGACGCGGTGGAGCCGGGCCGGATGTCGCCCAAGGACATCGCGGCGCGCGCGCTGTCGGAGACCGACCCGGCGCTGCTGGACCAACTGCTGGCGCTGCCGCAGGCGCACCTGGTGGTGGACGGCTACAACGTCACCAAGACCGGCTATCCGACCATGCCGCTGGAGAAGCAGCGGCTGCGGTTGCTGGGCGGCCTGTCGGCGCTGGCCGCCCGGTCGGGGGCGGAGGTCACCTGTGTCTTCGACGGCGCCGAACTGGCGGCCCCGGTGCTGCTCGCGCCGCCGCGCGGGGTGCGGGTGCTGTTCTCCAAGCCGGGCGTCACGGCCGACGAGCTGATCCGCCAGCTGGTGCGGGCGGAGCCACCGGGCAGGCCGGTCGTGGTGGTCTCCACCGACCGTGAGGTCGCCGACGGGGTCGCCAAGGCCGGTGCCCGGCCCGTCGCGTCCGCCTTGTTGCTGAAGCGGCTTTCGCGCGTCTCATAACTCATGGGCGCAATGCCCGGTTTCGGGAAACGTACCGTCAACTGCCCATGACTTACCGTGGACTGTATGTAAAGAATGTGGCCCCTGAGCGAGATTTTTCGCATGAGGATTTGAACTGATCACAAGATGGTCACTAGGGTCTGGCCACGAACCTCCGCGCAGTTGATCGCTCATCGGGAGCGACAGCGGAGGAACCGCCTAATTCCGTGCGGTCCGGCCTGTTTCGCGGGGGAGCCGGGCCACGTGCGGAGCCGGGGCCCCGAACCCACAGCCCGGCAGGCGGCGTAGAGGAATGAAGGAGCTCGCCTCCGTGGCGTCCCACCGTCGTCCCAAGCAGCCGAGCCGCGCCCGCGTGACCGTGCTCACCGCAACCGCCGCCGCTGCCGTCGCCCTGTCCTCCCAGGCAGCTCAGGCAGACCCCAAGCCGAGCAAGACCGAGGTCAAGGCGAAGGTCGACAAGCTCCACCACGAGGCCGAGGTCGCCACCGAGCAGTACAACCTCGCCGACGAGCAGCGCGGCAAGCTCCAGAAGGAGGTCGACGCCCTCCAGGACAAGGTCGCGCGCGGCCAGCAGGAGCTCAACGAGCTGCGCAACGGCCTGGGTTCGGTCGCCACCGCCCAGTACCGCTCCGGCGGTATGGACCCCTCCCTCCAGCTGCTGCTCTCCTCCGACCCGGACAGCTACCTCGACAAGGCGTCCGCCGTCGACGCCATCAGCGCCAAGCAGGCCGAGGCCCTGGAGACCATCCAGGCCAAGCAGCGCGCCCTGGCCCAGCAGCGCGCCGAGGCGACCACGAAGCTCGCCGGCCTGGAGGACGTGCGCAAGAACCTCGCCGAGAAGAAGAAGGCGTACCAGGCCAAACTCGCCGAGGCGCAGCAGCTGCTCAACACCCTGACCGCCGAGGAGCGGGCCAAGATCCAGGAGCAGGAGCAGCGCGCCAGCCGGGCCGCCAGCGACCGCGTCGAACTCGGCAACGAGGTGCCCGCCTCGCAGCGCGGCGCCGCCGCGCTCGCCGCCGCCGACACCCAGGTCGGCAAGCCGTACGTCTCCGGCGCGGAGGGCCCCAACTCCTACGACTGCTCGGGCCTGACCCAGTGGGCCTACCGCCAGGCCGGTGTGGCCATCTCCCGCACCACCTACACCCAGCACAACGACGGTGTGAAGATCGGCCGCAGCCAGCTCAAGCCGGGCGACCTCGTCTTCTTCAGCAACCTGTCGCACGTGGGCCTGTACGCCGGCAACGGCCAGGTGCTGCACGCCCCCTACCCGGGCACGGTCGTGCGCTACGAGGCGATGGAGTACCTCGGCGACTTCCAGTTCGGCGTGCGTATCTGACCCCCGTGCCCGCCCGCACACCTTTGACGCGCCCGAACCCCACGCCCGATCGGGTGGTTCACCACCCTCCAAGCTGACGCTCCGCCCCGCCGGTGACCTTGTGGTCTCGGGCGGGGCGCCGTTGTTCGACGCCCGTACGGTCGCTGGCCGCGGTGTGATCGCCCGGCTACTGTCTGGCGCGCAACAGCCCGCACGGCCGGTACGGCATCGGCCGCACGGCCTCACGTCAGCGGAAGGGAGCGCGGTTCGTGGCGTCCCATCGCCGGTCCCCGTCGTCCTCGTCATCGGTGCTCTCCCGGAGCGCGAAGGTCACCGTCCTCTCCGCGGCGGCGGTCACCGCCGCCGCGTTCGGCGCCACCCCGTCGAGCGCCGACCCCGGCACCGGGGAGCGGACCGCCCGCGCCGAGGTCGACCGGCTCTACGAGCAGGCGGAGCGGGCCACCGAGGGCTTCAACAAGGCGGACGAGCGCGCCGGCGTGCTCCGCGAGCAGGTGTCCCGGGTGCAGGACGGCGTGGCCCGGGGGCAGGAGCGGATCAACCGGATGCGCGGTGTGCTGGGCGCCGTCGCCGGCGCGCAGTACCGGTCGGGCGGCATGGACCCCGCGCTCGCGCTGCTGCTCTCCGAGGACCCCGACAACTACCTCGACAAGGCCGCCGCCCTCGACCGGATCAGCGAGCGGCAGGCCACCGCCCTCGCCGAACTGAGGCGCGCCCAGCGCGACCTGGCCCAGCGGCGTGCCGAGGCCGGCCGGCTGCTCACCGAACTGGAGCGCAGCCGCGCGGCCGTGGCCCTCCACAAGCGGACCGTCGAGCGGAAGCTCGCCGAGGCGCGGGCCCTGCTCAACTCCCTCACGGCCAAGGAGCGCGAGGACTTCGACCGGGCCTCCCGCTCCGGCCGCGACGACCTCCCGCCGCCCGGCGGGGAAGCCGCGTCGGGCCGGGCCGCCGCCGCGGTGGCCGCCGCCCGCTCCGCCCTCGGCAAGCCGTACGTGTGGGGCGCCAACGGCCCCTCCGGCTTCGACTGCTCGGGACTGACGCAGTGGTCCTACGCGCAGGCGGGCGTCGGCATCCCCCGCACCTCGCAGGCCCAGCGCGACGCCGGGCGGCACGTCCCGCTGTCCGAGGCGCGCCCCGGCGACCTGGTGATCTACCGGGACGACGCCAGCCACGTCGGGATGTACGTCGGCGACGGCCAAGTGGTGCACGCCCCCTACCCGGGCGCGCCCGTGCGCTACGACCCGGTGGGCATGATGCCCGTCTCCGCGGTCACCAGGGTCTGACGTCGCACGCGGCCGTAGGATCGGGAGGATGTGGGTCCGGAGGCGTACGGCGGGGGCGGTGCTCGCCCTCTGCCTGCTCGCCGGCGGCTGTACGGCCCGGACGCCGCGGCCCCCGCTCGACCCGGCCCCGCTCCAGGCGGCGGCCGACCGCCGGGCGGCCGAGGTACGCGCCCGCGCCCTGGCCGGGGTGCCGCTCGGCTCCTGGTCGTACCGGGTGATCGAGGCGCGGCGGGACGGCGACGACCGGGCGACCGCGCGGGCCGAGCTGAGCTACCGCGTCGCCGGGTACGACGGCGGAGCGGTGACCGGCGAGCGGGCGCTCGTGCTGGCGCGGCGGGACGGGCGCTGGCGGGTGACGTCGGACCGGCCCGCACGCGGCGAGGCCCCGCAGCTGTGGGAGCAGGGCGACATCGACGTCGTCCGGGGCAGGCGGAGCCTCGTCCTGGGCGTCGGGCAGAGCGCCGAGCGGCTGCGCTCCGTCGCCGCGGCCGCCGACCGCGCGGTGCCCGCCGTGTCGGACGCCTGGCCCGAGGGCTGGGCGCGGCGGGTCGTGGTGCTCGTGCCGGGCTCGCTCACGGCGATGGGCGCGCTGCTGGGGGAGCCGGCGGCGGGGTACCGGGGGATCGCCGCGGTCACCACGGGCCGGGTCGGCGGCGGGCCGGACGCCCCGGCGGACCGGGTGATCGTCAACCCGGAAGCGTACGCGGAGCTGGGCGCGTTCGGGCAGCGCTTCGTGCTCGCCCACGAGACGACCCACGTGGCCACCCGGGCGCACACCTCGGCGGCCACGCCGCTGTGGCTGTCGGAGGGCCTCGCGGACTGGGTGGCCTACCGAGGAACGTCCCGCGATCCGGCCCAGGCCGCGCCCGGGCTGCGTGACGCCGTCCGCGCGGGCACCGTCCCGGCCGCCCTGCCGACGGACGGCGACTTCTCCTTCGCCTCGGACCCGGACGCCCTGGGCCGCGCGTACGAGGGCGGCTGGCTGGCCTGCGAGCTGATCGCCGAGCGCTGGGGCGAGGGGAAGCTGCGGGAGCTGTACCGGGTGACGGGGACGCACGGAGTGGAGCGCGCCCTGGGCGAGGTGCTGGCGACCACCCCGGCGGCCTTCACCGCGCAGTGGCGTGGTCACCTGCGGGAGCGGCTGGGGTGACGTCCGGCCGGCGCGGCCCGGCGCCGGCGGTCTGCGCCGGTACGGTGGCGAGCTCGCGCAGGCGCGGCTCGGTGACCGTCCGGCGCCACAGCTCGCGGCACGCGGTGAGGGTGGCGGCGACGAGGAGACCGTTGCGCACGGTCAGCAGCGTGATGCCCCACAGGTCGCTGTGCACGACGTGGGTGAACCAGATGGGGAACTCCAGCAGCGTCACGCCCGTGGCCGCCAGGACCATCTTCGCGGGGCGGGCCATCCGGCTGGAGCGGAACACCAGGCACACCGCCGCCAGCCCGACCAGCCAGATCATGTACTGGGGGCTGATCACCCGGCTCGTGGTGGTGAACAGCAGCACCGCCGCGAACGCCGCGTCGGCCGGCGTCGTCGTACCGAACTCGCGCGCCCGCAGCCGCCACACCAGCAGCCAGCCGAACGCCGCCACCGTCAGCGCCAGCGCGGCGGTGGAGACCACCGGCACGTACGGGCCGAGGAACTCCACCGACCCGTAGTTCAGCAGCACCCGCCCCTCCCAGCCGAAGTTCCGCGCCACGTGGAAGACCAGGGACCCCAGCGACTCCACCTCGGTGCCCCGGTCCCGCTGGAAGGTCAGGAACGCAAGCGCGCCCGGCATCGCCGCCGTGCAGGCCAGGAGCACCACCGCCCCGGTGACCGCCGCGGCGGTCCAGGAACGCCGGGTGACGGCGCCGCGCCGGGTGCCCGCCAGCAGCAGCGCCGGCCAGACCTTCAGCAGCGCGCCCGCGCCGGCCAGCGCGCCCAGCACGCGCGGGTGCCGGACTCCGGCCAGCAGCGCGGCGACCGCGACGGCGGTGACCATCAGGTCGTAGCGCGCGTACGCCGTGGGGCCGAGCAGCGGAACGCCCGCGACCCAGACCCACGCCCCGGACAGGCACTTGCCTGGACGGCGCCCCGCGTAGAGCAGCAGGCCGAAGACGACCGCGTCGCAGGCGAACACCAGGACGAAGAAGGCGGAGGCGTAGTCCAGGAAGGGCAGCAGGCCGGGTGACAGGACGGCGAGCGCGGCGGCCGGCGGGTACTGCCAGGTGACGTCGTCCAGCGGGTACGTGCCGGTGCGCAGCACGTCGTACCAGCCCTGATAGATCACCGAGACGTCGCTCGTGACGTCGGGTCCGGGCAGGACGAGGACCTTGAAGACGCAGAGCAGCAGCAGTGCTCTGGTCAGGAGCCATATGCCGACGACAGGGAGCGGGAGCCGGGTGCCGCTGGGGCCCTTCATGCAAACCTCGTCCGGGTGGGTGGGTGGGTGGGCGGTCGGGGGTGGTGGTGCCGGGCGGGACTGTGCGTGAGCGGTGGTGCGGCGCCGTTCGGTACTGTCGGCATGCGATGCACAAGACCTTGATCGTAACCAACGACTTTCCGCCCAGACCCGGCGGGATTCAGGCGTTTCTGCACAACATGGCGCTCAGACTCGATCCGGAACGGATCGTCGTCTACGCCTCCACGTGGAAGCGCGGCCGGGAGGGGGCCGAGGCGACCGCCTTGTTCGACGCCGGACAGCCGTTCACGGTTGTCCGGGACCCCACGACCATGCTGTTGCCCACACCGCGCGTGACCAGGCGGGCGGTCGGCCTGCTGCGCGAGCACGGCTGCGAGTCGGTGTGGTTCGGCGCGGCGGCCCCGCTGGGCCTCATGGCTCCCGCGCTGCGCCGGGCCGGCGCGCGGCGGATCGTCGCCACGACGCACGGCCACGAGGCGGGGTGGGCGCAGCTGCCGGGCTCCCGGGGGCTGCTGCGCCGGATCGGCGAGGGCACGGACACGATCACGTACCTCGGCGAGTACACGCGCTCCCGCATCGCGGCGGCGCTGACGCCCGGGGCGGCCGGGCGGATGGTCCAGCTGCCGCCGGGGGTCGACGAGAAGACGTTCCACCCCGGCTCGGGCGGCGACGCCGTGCGGGAGCGGCTGGGCCTGGCGGGCCGGCCGGTCGTCGTGTGCGTCTCGCGGCTGGTCCCCCGCAAGGGGCAGGACACCCTGATCAGGGCCATGCCCGCGATCCTCGCGCGGGTGCCGGACGCGGTCCTGCTGATCGTCGGCGGAGGCCCGTACGGAAAAGATCTGCGCCGGCTCGCCGACGAGACGGGTGTGGCGGGATCCGTACGGTTCACGGGCGCGGTGCCGTGGGAAGAGCTCCCGGCGCACTACGGGGCCGGTGACGTCTTCGCGATGCCCTGCCGCACGCGGCGGGGCGGGCTGGACGTCGAGGGCCTCGGCATCGTGTACCTGGAGGCCTCCGCGACCGGGCTCCCGGTCGTCGCGGGCGACTCCGGCGGCGCGCCGGACGCCGTCCTGGACGGGGAGACGGGCTGGGTGGTGCGGGGCGGGTCGCCGGCCGACTCCGCCGACCGCGTCGTCACGCTGCTGGAGGACCCCGAGCTGCGGCGCCGGATGGGGGAGCGGGGCCGGGCGTGGGTCGAGGAGAAGTGGCGCTGGGACCTGCTGGCGGAGGAGCTGAAGCGGCTCCTGTGAGGAGGCGCCGTTGGGCGGCGTCCGGCGAGGCCCCCGGCCGGCGGGCCGGGCCACCGGACACGCGCGTGCCACCCACCGGACACGCGCCTGCCACGGTCCCGCCGGCCCCGTCGTGGGCGCGGCCCCGCACGCAGCCGTCCCCGGGACGCGGGGCGCGTCCCGGGGACGGGGAGGTGTACGTGACCGGCTGGGCCGGGCCGGTCAGGCGCGGTAGATCGCCTCGATCTCGTCGGCGAAGTCCTTGGCCACCACGTTGCGCTTCAGCTTCAGCGACGGCGTGATGTGCCCGGCCTCCTCCGTGAACTGGGCGGTGAGGACACGGAACTTCCGCACCGATTCCGCTTTGGAGACCGCCGCGTTGCCGTCGTCCACGGCCCGCTGCACCTCCGCCAGCAGGTCCGGGTCCTCGCGCAGCGACGCCGCCGTGGAGCCGGCCGGCTTGCCGTGCTCGGCGGCCCAGCGGCCCAGGAACTCCTCGTCGATGGTGACCAGCGCGCCCACGAACGGGCGGCCGTCGCCGACCACCATGCACTCCGCGACCAGCGCGTGGCCGCGGATGCGGTCTTCGATCACCGCGGGGGCGACGTTCTTGCCGCCCGCGGTGACCAGGATCTCCTTCTTGCGGCCCGTGATGGCCAGGTAGCCGTCCTCGTCCAGCGTGCCGATGTCCCCGGTGTGGAACCAGCCGTCGGCCAGTGCCTCGGCCGTCGCGGACTCGTTCTTCCAGTAGCCCGAGAAGACGTGCTCGCCGTGGACGAGGACCTCGCCGTCGTCCGCGATCCGCACCACCGAACCGGGCAGCGGCTGGCCCACCGTGCCGATCTTGGGGCGGTCGTACGGGTTGAACGCGGTCGCCGCGCACGTCTCCGTCAGGCCGTAGCCCTCCAGGACGGTGAGGCCGATGCCGCGGTAGAAGTGGCCCAGCCGCTCACCCAGCGGCGCCCCGCCCGAGACGGCCGCCTGACAGCGCCCGCCCAGGACCGCGCGGAGCTTGCTGTAGACCAGCTTGTCGAAGACGAAGTGCTTCACCTTCAGGCCCAGCGACGGGCCCTCGGGGGTGGAGGTGGCGCGGCTGTAGTCGATGGCCGCCTGCGCGGCCTTGTCGAAGATCTTGCCCTTGCCCTCCGCCTGCGCCTTGGCACGCGCCGAGTTGTAGACCTTCTCGAAGACGCGCGGGACGCCCAGGATCAGCGTCGGCCTGAACGCGGCCAGCTCGTCGGTGAGTTCCTTGATGTCCGGTACGCAGCCGAGGCGGATCGGCGCCAGGACGGAGCCGACCTCGATGAGCCGCCCGAAGACGTGCGCGGCCGGGAGGAAGAGCAGCGCCGAGCACTCGCCGGTGCGGAACAGCGGTTTGAGCCGCTCCACGACGTTGCCGCACTCGGCGAAGAAGTTGCGGTGCGTCAGGACGCAGCCCTTGGGGCGGCCGGTGGTGCCGGAGGTGTAGACGATCGTCGCGATGTCGTCGGCCTTGGCGGCCGACGTCGCCTCGTCGAGGGTCTCGTCGGGCACGTCGGCCCCGGCGGCGGTCAGTTCGTCCACGCCGCCCTGGTCCAGGCGCCAGACGTGCCGCAGCTCCGGAAGGTTCTCGCGTACGGACTCCACCGCGGCGGCGTGCGTCCCGGTCTCCACGATCGCCGCGACCGCGCCCGAGTCGCTCAGGATCCACTGCACCTGCTCGGCGGAGCTGGTCTCGTAGACCGGCACCGTCACGGCGCCGGCGCTCCAGATCGCGAAGTCCAGCTGCACCCACTCGTACCGGGTGCGGGAGATCAGGGCGACCCGGTCGCCGGGGCGCACGCCCTTGGCGATCAGGCCCTTGGCGGCGGCCCGGACCTCGGCCAGGAACCGGGTGGCGGTGACGTCCGTCCACACGCCGTCCACCTTGCGGCCCATGACGGCGACATCTGGGTGCTGAGCGGCATTGCGGCGGATGAGATCCGTCAGGTTGCCGTCCGTGGGGACCTCGTACAGGGCCGGAAGGCTGAACTCGCGCAAAACTGCTGCTCCTCATCGGGCGCCGGCGCCACGGCTCTGTGTGATGCACCGGTTGCGGTCCAAGATCGGGCAGGTGCTCGGTGGGGGCGAGCACGACTGGACTGCCCGGACGTTACCCACCAGTACAGGGTTCCCGATAGGGGAGCCGGTCAGA
This sequence comes from Streptomyces sp. NPDC045701, assembly GCF_056432045.1. NCBI lineage: Bacteria > Bacillati > Actinomycetota > Actinomycetes > Kitasatosporales > Streptomycetaceae > Streptomyces > Streptomyces sp. NPDC045701. The sequence goes on from NZ_JBWKJV010000021.1 coordinate 88,274, forward strand.
TGTTCGCTGCGTCACACGTGAATGGCTGTACTTGACGCACAGTAGTCCACTCCTGTGACGACGTGGAAGTAACCGCAGGTCCGACCCCCTATGGTGGACCGGCATGAGGGTCAACGTGATCAGCGATGTGCACGGGAACGTCGAGGACCTGGCAGCGGCGGGGGAGGGCGCCGACGCCCTGATATGCCTCGGCGACCTGGTGCTCTTCCTCGACTACCACGACCACTCACGCGGCATCTTCCCCGACCTCTTCGGCGTGGAGAACGCCGACCGGCTCGTGGAGCTGCGCACCGCCCGCCGCTTCGACGAGGCGCGGGAGCTGGGCCGCCGCCTGTGGGCCGAACTGGACCTGGACCGCGAGACGGCCATCGAGGCCGCCGTGCGCCGGCAGTACGCCGCGCTGTTCGCGGCCTTCCCGACCCCGACCTACGCCACGTACGGCAACGTCGACATCCCCGGCCTCTGGCACGAGTACGCCGCCCCCGGCACCACCGTCCTGGACGGGCAGCGCGTCGAGCTCGGCGGCCGGGTCTTCGGCTTCGTCGGCGGCGGGCTGCGCACCCCGATGCGCACCCCCTACGAGATCTCCGACGAGGAGTACGCGGCCAAGGTCGAGGCCCTGGGCGAGGTCGACGTGCTGTGCTCGCACATCCCGCCGGAGGTGCCGGACCTGACCTACGACACGGTCGCGCGCCGCTTCGAGCGCGGCAGCCGCGCCCTGCTCGACGCCATCCGCCGCACCCGGCCCCGGTACGCGCTCTTCGGCCACGTCCACCAGCCGCTGACGCGGCGGATGCGGATCGGGGCGACCGAGTGCGTCAACGTGGGACATTTCGCGTCGACCGGGCGGCCATGGGCCCTGGAATGGTGAACCCCGCCCACGCGATAGCCTTCACCCCACAGGGATTCGGTACCGCACTGGAGGAGCCACCGCGATGGCGGAACACACCAGCTCGACCATCGAGATCGAGGCGGCGCCGGCCGACGTCATGGGAGTGATCGCCGACTTCGCGCGCTACCCGGAGTGGACGGGCGAGGTCAAGGAGGCGGAGGTCCTGGAGAGGGACGCCGCCGGCCGCGCCGGGAAGGTCCGCCTGCTGCTCGACGCCGGCGCCATCAAGGACGACCACACCCTCGCGTACACCTGGACCGGCGACCACGAGGTCGGCTGGACGCTGGTCAAGTCCCAGATGCTCCGCGCCCTCGACGGCTCCTACCGCCTCGCGCCGCTGGACGGCGGCACCCGCACCGAGGTGACCTACCAGCTGACGGTGGACGTCAAGATCCCGATGCTGGGCATGATCAAGCGCAAGGCCGAGAAGGTCATCATCGACCGAGCCCTGGCCGGCCTGAAGAAGCGCGTCGAGTCCGCCCCCGCCTCCTCCTGACCCCGGCACGCCCCGTAGCGTCCCGGGACATGCGAACCATCCTGGTCACCGGCCCCGGCGGCGCCGGGCGTACCACCGTCGCCGCCGCGACCGCCCTCGGCGGGGCCCGCCGGGGACAGCGGGCCCTGTTCCTGACCGGCGAGCGGGCGGTGCCCGACGGCTGGTTCGGCGAGGGCCCCGACGGCGGTGACCGGCCGGTCGTGCGCCGCGTCGACTCCGGCGCCCACTTCCGCGCCGAACTGCTGGCCCTCCAGGAGCGTGCCGCCCCCGCCCTCGGACTGCTCGGGGCCACCCCGCTGGCCGGCGAGGAGCTCACCGAACTCCCCGGAAGCGACCGGTTCGCGCTGCTCGGCGCCCTGCGGGAGGCCGCCGCCGAGGACTGGGACCTGGTCGTCGTCGACATGCCGCCCGTCCTCGACGCCGTCGCCGTCCTGGCCCTGCCCGAGCAGCTGCGCCGCTACCTGCGCCGCCTCCTGCCGCCCGAACGGCAGGCCGCCCGCGCGCTGCGGCCCGTGCTCGCCCAGCTCGCCGGCGTACCGATGCCCGCCGACTGGCTGTACGAGGCCGCCGCCCGCCGCGACGCCGAACTCGCCGCCGTAGAGGCCCTGATCGCGGACCCGGCGACCACCGTCCGGCTGGTCGCCGAACCCGGCCCGGCCGCCGCCCGCACCCTTCGCGCCGCCCGCGCGGGACTGGCCCTGCACCGCCTCGCCGTGGAGCCGGTCGTCGCCAACCGGATGCTGCCCACCTCGTCCCCCGACCCCTGGCTGGCCGGCCTCGCCGCGCAGCAGCAGGCACACCTCAAGGCCCTGGGCGACGGCGACGCACGCGAGCTGCCGCACCTCGGCCACGACCCCCGGACCGCCGGGGACCTCGCCCGGCTGGAGCCCCCCGCCGCCCCACCGGCCCCCGTGCCGCCCTGGACCGTGCAGGACCGCCGGGAAGCCGACGGCGTCCTGGTCTGGCGCATCGCCCTGCCCGGAGCGGAGAAACCGGACCTCGGCCTCGTCCGCCGCGGCGACGAACTGGTGCTCACGGCCGGCCCCTTCCGCCGCGCCGTGCCGCTGCCGTCCGCCCTCCGCCGCTGCACCGTCTCCGGGGCCGCCCTCGACGACGGGGTGCTGAGCGTCCGCTTCGTCCCCGACCCGGATTTGTGGCCCCGCACGCGGTAACGTCGGGAGTACCACCCACGCTGCCGCAGGAGTACGCCATGAGCGATGGCACCCAGCATCCCGACGCCGACGCCGACGCCTGGGCGAAGGCCTGCGCCGAGGACCTGGCCGCGGAGAAGGCCCGCCGCCGCGGCACCGACGGCCCGCCGCCCGGCAGCGCCGCCGAGGAGTTGCGCAAACTCGTCGACGCGGTCGCCGACAAGGTCGCCTCGCTGCGCACCCCGTTGCTCGGCATGGGCGCCCAGGGCGCCGTACAGCAGTTCGTCAGCCAGGCGAAGGCCGCCGTCGAGCCGGTCATCGAGCGGAACCCGCAGGTCTTCGACCACCTCGCGGCCGCCGGCAACGAACTGCTGGCCGCCTACCGCTCCGCCGTCGAGGGCCAGGAGCGCCGATGGACCCGCGGACCGGACGCCCCTCCGTCCCCGGGCGCGAAGCGGGACGAGGACGGCCCGGACACCACCGAGCACATCGACCTCGACTGACACCGGGTACGGTTGGCCGTAGCGGGGCTCGACCGAAAACTGAGGGACACATGGGACTCACCATCGGCGTCGACATCGGCGGCACGAAGATCGCGGCCGGAGTGGTCGACGAGGAGGGCACGATCCTCGACACCCACAAGGTGCCCACCCCGCCGACCGCCGAAGGCATCGTCGACGCGATCTGCGCGGCCGTCTCCGAGGCCGGCAAGGGTCATGACATCGAGGCCGTCGGCATCGGTGCCGCGGGGTACGTCGACGACAAGCGCGCCACGGTCCTCTTCGCGCCCAACATCCAGTGGCGGCACGAGCCGCTCAAGGACAAGGTCGAACAGCGCGTCGGGCTGCCCGTGGTCGTCGAGAACGACGCGAACGCCGCGGCCTGGGGCGAGTACAAGTTCGGTGCGGGCAAGGGCCACGAGGACGTCATCTGCATCACGCTCGGCACCGGCCTCGGCGGCGGCATCATCATCGGCAACAAGCTGCGCCGCGGCCGCTTCGGCGTGGCCGCCGAGTTCGGTCACATCCGGGTCGTCCCGGACGGCCTGCTGTGCGGGTGCGGCAGCCAGGGCTGCTGGGAGCAGTACGCGTCGGGGCGCGCCCTCGTGCGGTACGCCAAGCAGCGCGCCAACGCCACCCCCGAGAACGCCGCGATCCTGCTGGGGCTCGGTGACGGCACCCCCGCGGGCATCGAGGGCAAGCACATCTCCGAGGCCGCCCGCCAGGGCTGCCCCGTCGCCGTCGACTCGTTCCGCGAGCTGGCCCGCTGGGCCGGCGCCGGCCTGGCCGACCTGGCCTCGCTGTTCGACCCCTCGGCGTTCATCGTGGGCGGCGGCGTCTCGGACGAGGGCGAGCTGGTCCTCGGCCCGATCCGCAAGTCGTTCCGGCGGTGGCTGATCGGCGGCCAGTGGCGGCCGCACGCCCAGGTCCTCGCCGCCCAGCTGGGCGGGGAGGCCGGTCTCGTCGGGGCGGCCGACCTGGCCCGCCAGGGCTGACCCACCCCGCTCGTACGACGGTGCCCGCCGCGTCCTCGCCCGGATGCGGCGGGCACCGTCATATCGTGCTCGTATGCCGATCACCGAACTGCCCAACTCGCGCACCGAGCCGGACGGTTCCGCCGTGGTGCGGGTGCTCAGCTACAACATCCGCTCGATGCGGGACGACGAGGACGCCCTCGCGCGCGTGATCCGGGCCTGCGCGCCGGACATCGTGTCCATCCAGGAGGCGCCCCGCTTCTTCCGCTGGCGCAAACACGCGGCCCGGCTCGCCGCGAAGAGCGATCTGCTGGTGCTGGGCGGCGGAGCGACCGCGGCCGGGCCGCTGCTGCTCTGCTCGCTGCGGGCGACCGTGGAGCGGACCGAGGACGTCCTGCTGCCGCTCACCCCCGGCCTGCACCGGCGGGGCTTCGCGACCGCGGTCGTCCGCGTCGGGGGCGCCCGGCTGGGCGTGCTCGGCTGCCACCTGAGCCTCCAGCCCCGGGAGCGGTACGACCAGGCCGGGATGCTCCTCGACCGGCTGGCCGCCCTCGACGCCCCGCACGCGATCGCGGCCGGCGACATCAACGACGAGCCGGACGGGCGCGCCTTCCGGCGGCTGGCGGCCGACCTCCAGGACTGCTGGTCCGTCCGGCCCTGGGGCGGCGAGCACACCTGGAACCCCGGCGAGCCGCACAAGCGGATCGACGCGGTCTTCGCCACCAAGGGGATCGAGGTGCTGGGCTGCGGCGTCCCGCGTCCGCGGGACCTGCCGGGCCTCACGGACGCCGACCTGCGGGCCGCCACGGACCACCTCCCGGTCCTGGCGGCCCTGCGGGTGCCCGCGGTCCCCTGACGGGCCCGAGCGCCAGGGGGTCAGACCACCGCTCCACGACCGGGGTCGTCGCCGTCCTCGTCGTCACCGGTGCGCATCCGGGCCACCAGGGTGGCGAACCCGCCCAGGAACCCGCCGATGCACACCGTGGTGAGCCACCACGTCATGTCCCACCGCAGTATCACGGCGAGCAGCATCAGCACCGGGCCGCCGATGACCCCGAGCCAGGCGAACCTCGCGGTCGCGTCGGCCTCCGGCAGCGGCGGGGGCTCCGGCGGCACGAAGTGACCCTCGTCGGTGTCGTCGAGGTCGTCGTCCCTCGCCTCGGACACCTCGTAGTCGCGCGGCCCCCCGGGGCCGACACCGGGGGCGAACACCACGGAGCCGCCCAGCGGCTTGTCCGGCTTCCCGGGCTCCGGCGGCGCGCTCCCGGGCAGGTCGTTGACGTCGTCCTCCGGCAGGGCCAGGTCCTCGATCGACTTGAAGGGCTTGGCGCCGGGCGGGTCCGCCGGCTCCTCGCCGTACCCGGCGACGATCGCCGCCCAGGCCGCCTCCTCGTCGAACGGCTGCTCGTCCCGCTTGTCCGAGTCGTGCTGTTCAGCCACCGGTCGTGCTCCCTCCCCGGGTCTCCGGCATGGGAAACCCCGACGTGCCGGTACTCGGAGCGAGCCGGCCGACGAACGCGTGGCTCTCCTCGAAGATCCGCTCCGCGTCGTGGTCCAACGTCGCCACGTGGTAGCTCTGTTCCAGCAGGATCTCCTTGACGTCCGTGGAGGAGATCCGGCCGAGGATTTGCGCCGAGTCGGCGGGCGGCACGACGTGGTCCTGCGGGCTGTGCAGCAGCAGCACGGGCTGGGTGACCTGCGGCAGCTCGGCGTCCACCATCCGGAAGAAGCGGCGCATCGAGTGGGCCGCGTGCAGCGGCACCCGGTCGTAGGCGAGCTCCCGCACGCCCTCCTTGGCGATGTCGCTCGCGATGCCGGGCCGCGACGGCACGAGGTGGCGTACGACGGGCAGCGCGTGGGCGGCGGCCCCGTGCACCTTGTTGGCCGGGTTCACCAGGACGAGGCCCGCCACCTCGTCCCCGTGCTTGGCGGCGAGCCGCAGTGCCAGCGCCCCGCCCATGGAGAGGCCGAAGACGAAGACCCGGCCGCACCGCTCCCGCAGTGCGCGCAGCTCGCGGTCCACCTCGGCGTACCAGTCCTGCCAGCCGGTGACCTGCATGTCCTGCCAGCGCGTGCCATGGCCGGGGAGCAGCGGCAGGGACACGGTCAGGCCGCGCTCCGCCAGGTACGCGGCCCACGGCCGCAGCGACTGCGGCGAACCGGTGAAGCCGTGACAGAGCAGCACGCCGACCTCTCCGCCCTCATGGCGGTACGGCTCGGCTCCAGGGAGGACCGGCACCGGGGTCTCCTGTTCGGGGGTTCGATGGGTCTCGGGAAGGTGTACTTCACCGTACGCGACCGGGCTGACACCGACCAGATCCGTCGCCGCCCGCGCCCGACCGGTCAAGGGCCCCTCGCGCGGTCCTCGGGCGGGCCGGGGGCGCCGGTCGGGTTAAGGTCTGATCGACGGAACACAGGAGGCATTCGAGTTGATCTACGGCGCAATGAAGTTCTCCATCGGAGGGTCGCTGAAGCTGGCCTTCAGGCCCTGGGTGGAGGGCCTCGAGAACATTCCCGCCGAGGGGCCGGCGATCCTCGCGAGCAACCACCTCTCGTTCTCGGACTCCTTCTTCCTGCCAGCGGTCCTGGACCGCAAGGTGACCTTCATCGCGAAGGCGGAGTACTTCACCTCGCCCGGCCTGAAGGGGAAGCTCACCGCCGCGTTCTTCAAGGGCGTCGGCCAGCTGCCGGTGGACCGCTCGGGGGCGCGCGGCGCCGGCGAGGCCGCGATCAGGAGCGGTATCGAGGTCATCGAGCGCGGTGAGCTCTTCGGCATCTACCCGGAGGGCACCCGGTCGCCCGACGGCCGGCTCTACCGGGGCAAGCCCGGCGGTCTCGCGCGCGTGGCGCTGGCCACCGGCGCGCCGGTGATCCCGGTCGCCATGATCGACACCGAGAAGATCCAGCCGCCCGGCAAGGTCGTCCCCAAGCTGATGCGCCCGGGTATCCGGATCGGCAAGCCCCTGGACTTCAGCCGCTACCAGGGCATGGACGGGGACCGCTTCATCCTGCGCTCGGTCACCGACGAGGTGATGTACGAGATCATGAAGCTCTCCGGCCAGGAGTACGTCGACATCTACGCGACGGCCGCCAAGCGGCAGATCGCCGACGCGGAGAAGGCCGCCAAGGAGGCCGCGAAAGAGGCCGCCAAGGAGGCGGCGAAGGCGTCCGAGCAGCCGTCCCGGGAGCCGGCGGAGCCCGGGCGCGAGCAGTCCGGCGCCTAGCCGCGCCGCGGGTCCGGGGGTGGGGGAGTTGGCCAGACGCGAGCGCGTCGTCCGCATGTCCGTCGAGCAGCCGCTGTGGCGGGCGCTGTCCGCGTACCGCGTCCTCACCATGGGGTACGCGGTGCTGCTGTTCGTCTTCACCCGGGACCAGTTCGAGCGTCCCTGGGTGGCCGTGGGGTTCCTCGCCGCCCTGTCCGTCTGGACGCTGGCGACGCTGCCCAAGGTGGCCGGTGCCGCCTTCTGCACCACGCGCTTCCTGGTCGCCGACCTGACGGTCGCCCTCACCGGCATCGTGCTGACCCCGCTCGCCGACGTCCACGCCCAGTCGTTCGACGGGCCGACGCTGCCGAGCATCTGGACGGCCGGTTCGGTCCTCGCGTACGCCATCAAGGGCGGCTGGCGCTGGGCCGCGTTCGCATCGTCCCTGGTCGCCGTCGCCAACATCGTCGAGCGCGGCGACCCCAGCCGGGACACCCTGCACAACGTGCTGCTGGTGTGGGTCGCCTCCATAGCGATCGGGTACGTCGTCGAGGTCGCCCGCGCCTCCGAACGGACCCTCGCGCGGGCGCTGGAGATCGAGGCCGCCACCCGCGAGCGGGAGCGGCTGGCCCGTGACATCCACGACTCGGTCCTCCAGGTGCTGGCCATGGTCCAGCGCCGGGGCACGGCCCTGGGCGGCGAGGCCGCCGAGCTCGGCCGGATGGCGGGGGAGCAGGAGGTCGCGCTGCGCACGCTGGTCGCGGGCGGCCTGACCCGTACGTCCCACGTCTCGGAGGACGAGTCGCTGGGCGCCGTCGTCCGCGAGGTGGAGGAACCCGAGGACGGCCCCGGCGACGGACCCACCGACCTGCGCGCCCTGCTCGCCCGGCACGCGGGGGCCCGGGTCACCTTCTCGGAACCGGGCGCCCCGGTGCTGCTGGCGCCCGCCGCGGCGCGGGAGCTGGCGGCCGCTGTCGGTGCCGCCCTGGACAATGTCCGCAGGCACGCGGGTGAGGCCGCCCGGGCGTGGATCCTGCTGGAGGACTGGCCGGACGAGGTGATCGTCACGGTGCGGGACGACGGGCCGGGCATCCCGGAAGGGCGCCTCGCGCAGGCCGAGGGCGAGGGACGGCTCGGCGTCGCGCAGTCCATCCGGGGCAGGCTCCGCGACCTGGGCGGCACCGCCGAACTGATATCGGTGCCGGGGCAGGGCACGGAAGTCGAGCTGAAGGTTCCACGGGACACACGGGGGAAGGCAGGGACATGAACGAGCAGCGGATCAAGGTGATGGTGGTCGACGACCACCCGATGTGGCGGGATGCCGTCGCCCGCGACCTGGCGGAGGCCGGGTTCGACGTGGTCGCCACGGCCGGGGACGGCGAGCAGGCGGTGCGCCGCGCCCGGGCCACCGGCCCGGACGTGCTGGTCCTGGACCTGAACCTGCCCGCGAAGCCGGGCGTCCAGGTCTGCAAGGAGCTCGTCGGCGCCGACCCCGCCCTGCGGGTGCTGGTGCTGTCCGCGAGCGGTGAGCACGCCGACGTGCTGGAAGCGGTGAAGTCCGGCGCGACCGGGTACCTGCTGAAGTCGGCCAGCACCGGCGAGTTGCTCGACGCCGTGCGGCGGACGGCGGCCGGCGACCCGGTGTTCACGCCCGGCCTGGCCGGTCTCGTCCTCGGCGAGTACCGCCGCCTGGCCTCCGAGCCGCAGCCGGCCGCCGGCGCCGACGACCCCAAGGCCCCGCGACTCACCGAGCGGGAGACCGAGGTGCTGCGGCTGGTCGCCAAGGGCCTGAGCTACAAGCAGATCGCCGAGCGCCTGGTCATCTCGCACCGCACGGTGCAGAACCACGTCCAGAACACCCTCGGCAAGCTCCAGCTCCACAACCGGGTCGAGCTGGTGCGGTACGCGATAGAGCGTGGCCTCGACGACGCCTGACGCGTAACTCCCCTACGCCCACCCGGAATTCACCGTTCGTACCGTCCCGGAGTGACGTAGGTCACCACTAGCGTGGCCCCTGTGCGTCTCCATCGTCTCCGTGACGGCGAAGGGAAGATTCCATGCGGGTCGGAGTACTGACCGGGGGCGGCGACTGCCCCGGACTCAACGCGGTCATCCGCGCCATCGTCCGCAAGGGCGTCCAGGAGTACGGCTACGCCTTCACCGGCTTCCGGGACGGCTGGCGCGGCCCCCTGGAGGGCGACACCGTACGCCTCGACATCCCGGCCGTCCGCGGCATCCTGCCGCGCGGCGGCACCGTCCTCGGCTCCTCGCGCACCAACCCCCTCACGGTGCCGGACGGTGTCCGCCGCATCAAGGACACCCTCGCCGAGCACGCGGTGGACGCGCTGATCACCATCGGTGGCGAGGACACCCTGGGGGTCGCCGCGCGGCTGTGCGGCGAGCACGGCATCCCCTGCGTCGGCGTACCCAAGACCATCGACAACGACCTGTCCGCCACCGACTACACCTTCGGCTTCGACACGGCGGTCGGCATCGCGACGGAGGCCATCGACCGCCTCCACACCACCGCCGAGTCCCATATGCGGGTCCTGGTCGTCGAGGTGATGGGCCGCCACGCCGGCTGGATCGCCCTGCACTCCGGTCTCGCGGGCGGCGCCAACGTCATCCTCATCCCGGAGCAGCGCTTCGACGTGGAGCAGGTCTGCTCCTGGGTGACCTCCCGTTTCCGGGCGTCGTACGCGCCGATCGTGGTCGTGGCCGAGGGGGCGGTGCCCAAGGACGGCGACATGGTTCTCAAGGACCGGACGCTGGACGCCTTCGGGCACGTCCGGCTCTCGGGGGTCGGCGAGTGGCTCGCGCGGGAGATCGAGAAGCGGACCGGGAAGGAGGCCCGCACCACCGTGCTGGGGCACGTCCAGCGCGGCGGCACCCCGAGCGCGTTCGACCGCTGGCTCGCCACCCGGTTCGGGCTGCACGCGATCGACGCGGTACGGGACGGCGACTTCGGCGCGATGGTCGCCCTGCGCGGCACGGACATCGTCCGCGTACCGATGGGTGAGGCGACCGCGCGGCTGAAGACGGTGGACCCGGCGCTGTACGCGGAGGTCGGCGTCTTCTTCGGCTGAGGGCGAGGGGGCCGGATGCGGGGCCCGGGGGGCGCGGGAGGCAGGGGGCGGCGCGAACCCCGGGGGCCGGGCCGGGCGCGCGGCGCCCGTTCCCGGCCCTCCAGGCCAGGGGCGCTCACCGCCGGGTGACGTCCAGCGCCCGCACCAGTTCCCGTACGAGCGACGCGCCCCGCAGCGTCAGCACCGACTCGGGATGGAACTGCACGCCGGCGAATTCCGGCGCGCGCAGTGCGTGCACCTCGCCGGTCGCCGCGTCGCGGCTCACCTCGACGCCCCGCGCCGCCAGCCGGGCGGCCGCCTCGTCGTCGCACCGGGCGGTGAAGCTGTTGTAGAAGCCGACCGTCTCCTCCGGGCCGAAGAGGCCGATCCGTACCTGCGCGCCCTGGAACGGCACCGCCTTGCGCACGATCGGCAGCCCCAGCTCGGCGGCGATCAGCTCATGGCCCAGGCACACGCCCAGCAGACCGTGGCGGTGGCCGCGCACCAGCTCGGCGGTCAGCGCCCGCAGCGAGCGCATCTTCGGGTCGGCCGCGTCGCCGGGGTCACCGGGGCCCGGCCCCAGCACCACCGGGCCCTCGTGCGCGAGTGCCGCCTCCCGCAGCCCCGGCTCGTCGAACCGGCGGACCGTGACCCGCAGGCCCGCGGCGCGCAGCAGGTGCGCCAGCATCGCGGTGAACGTGTCCTCCGCGTCGACCACCAGGGCGTGCCCGGCCGGGGCGGCCGCCGCCTCCTGCATCTTCAGCCAGAACGGCGCCAGGTCCGCCCGCCGCCCGTCCAGAGCCGCGCGTACGCGAGGGTCGTCGGCCAGCCGGGGGCGCACGGCCTCCTCGCGCGGCCGCTCGGGGCGCACCCCCAGCGCCGCCAGGACCCCGGCCGCCTTCGCGTGCGTCTCGGCGACCTCACCCGCCGGGTCGGAGTGCTGCACCAGCGTGGCGCCGACCGGGACGCGCAGCTCACCGGTCGCGGCGATGTCGACGGTACGGATGAGGATCGGCGAGTCGAGGGTCTGCGCGCCGCCCGCGTCCGTACCGAGCAGCGCCAGCGCGCCCGCGTAGTACCCCCGCCCGCCGGTCTCGTGCCGCTCGATGACCCGGCAGGCGTTCTGGACCGGCGAGCCGGTGACCGTCGCCGCGAACATCGTCTCGCGCAGCACCTCCCGCACGTCCAGCGACGTCCGGCCCCGCAGTTCGTATTCGGTGTGCGCGAGGTGCGCCATCTCTCTGAGCCGGGGGCCGATCACCACGCCGCCCATGTCGCCGACCGCGCACATCATCTTCAGCTCCTCGTCCACGACCATGGAGAGCTCGTCGGTCTCCTTGCGGTCGGCGAGGAAGCGCAGCAGGTCCTCCGGGGTCGGACCGCCGACGGGATAGCGGTACGTGCCGCTGATCGGGTTCATCACGACCGTCCCGCCCGACATCCGGACGTGCACCTCGGGGCTCGCCCCCACCAGGGTGCGCTCCCCGGTGTGCACGACGAACGTCCAGTACGCTCCCCGCTCCCCGGCCAGCAGCCGCCGGAACAGCGCCAGCGCGTCCCGCCGGCCGAAGCCGGGGATCCGTCCCCGGTAGGTGCGGCGGATGACGAAGTTCGCCCCCTCGCCGCGCCCGATCTCGTCCTCGATGACGCGGCGCACGGCGCCCGCGTACTCCTCGTCGGACACGTCGAAGGCGCCGCCCTCGACCGTCACGTCGTGCGCCGGGAGCTGTTCCAGCGCGGCCACGAGCGGCATCTCGTACGCCTCGTCGGCCACCAGCACCGACAGCGGCGTGCCGTCGTCCCGTACGTCGAAGCCCCGCTCCCGCAGCTGTCGGAAGGGCACCAGGGCGAGGGTCGGTCGGTCCCCGACGGGGAGGTCGGCCAGCCGCTCCGCCTCGTGCACGGCGCCGATCAGCACTTCGACGGTGTCGTGGTCGCGGCCGGGGGTGCGGCGGCGCAGCAGGGCGAAGGGCGGGCAGGAGTCGTCGAGCAGGCGGCTGAGGTCGAGGTCCATGGGCAGCGTTCCTTCCGGGGTGGAGATCCGAGAGGGAGATCCAGGTGGAGAGGAACGGCCCGCCGAAACGGAAGAAGGCCGCCCCCCGGGCGGCCTTCGCGTGTGGTGGTACGCGCAGTCAGTGGGCCGCCGGATGAGCGGTCCACCACCAGTTCTGGGTCGAGTGCGCGAACATGGGCCGCACCCTACCGCACGGGAACCCCGGAAGTTCAAGATTCCCGTCTCATCAGGTGAGCGGCCAGATGGACGAATGGGAACAGGCCGTAAGGTTGTGCACGTGACCGTGAACGCTAAGCCCACCGCAACCGGTGGCAACACCTGGCGAGACCTTCCCGCGGCGCAGCAGCCCGAGTACCCCGATGCCGAGGCTCTGCGCGATGTGATCGCGGACCTCGAGGCGTATCCGCCGCTCGTCTTCGCGGGCGAGTGCGACCAGCTGCGCGCCCGGATGGGAGCCGTCGCCAGGGGCGAAGCGTTCCTGCTCCAGGGCGGCGACTGCGCCGAGGCATTCGACGCCGTGTCGGCCGACCACATCCGCAACAAGCTCAAGACCCTGCTCCAGATGGGCGCCGTGCTGACGTACGCCGCGTCCGTCCCCGTCGTGAAGGTGGGGCGGATCGCGGGCCAGTACTCCAAGCCGCGCTCCAAGCCGACCGAGACCCGCGACGGGGTGACGCTGCCGACGTACCGCGGCGACTCCGTCAACGGCTTCGCCTTCACCGAGGAGTCGCGGATCCCGGATCCGGAGCGGCTCAAGCGCATGTACCAGGCGTCCGCCTCGACGCTGAACCTGGTGCGCGCCTTCACCACCGGCGGCTACGCCGACCTGCGCCAGGTCCACGCCTGGAACCAGGACTTCGTGAAGTCGTCGCCGTCGGGCCAGCGCTACGAGCAGCTGGCGCGGGAGATCGACAACGCGCTCAACTTCATGAAGGCGTGCGGCACCGACCCGGCCGAGTTCCGCACGGTCGAGTTCTTCGCCTCGCACGAGGCGCTGCTGCTCGACTACGAGTCGGCGCTCACCCGCGTGGACTCCCGGACCGGGCAGCTGTACGACACGTCGGGCCACATGGTCTGGATCGGTGAGCGCACCCGCCAGCTGGACGGCGCGCACATCGAGTTCGCGTCGCGCATCCGCAACCCGATCGGCATCAAGCTCGGCCCGACGACCACGGTCGACGAGGCGCTGACGTACGTCGACCGCCTCGACCCCGAGCGGGAGCCGGGCCGGCTGACCTTCATCGTCCGGATGGGCGCCGACAAGGTGCGGGACAAGCTGCCCGAGCTGGTCGAGAAGGTCACCGCCTCCGGTGCCACCGTGGCCTGGGTGACCGACCCGATGCACGGCAACACCTTCGAGGCGGCCTCCGGCCACAAGACGCGTCGTTTCGACGACGTGCTCGACGAGGTCAAGGGCTTCTTCGAGGTCCACAAGGAGCTGGGTACGCACCCGGGCGGCATCCACGTGGAGCTGACCGGTGACGACGTCACCGAGTGCGTCGGCGGCGGCGACGAGATCTTCGTCGACGACCTGCACCAGCGCTACGAGACGGCCTGCGACCCGCGGCTCAACCGCAGCCAGTCCCTGGACCTGGCGTTCCTGGTGGCGGAGATGTACCGCGACCAGTGAGCCGGTGACAGGCGACCGGTGACAGATCACCGGTCACGGGTGACCGGTGACCAGGGATCCCTGGCCGGTCGTGACCGTGCCTGGTTGTGCCTGGCCGAATATCGCCTTGACGTACCGATGGGGCGCGGATCGTGTGATCCGCGCCCCATCGTCGTTCGCCGGGCTTTTGCACGCCATGGCCGTTGGGTAAGGTTAGGTTAGCCTCACCGATCAGGGCGGGGTGCCCAGTCTTCGATCCCGTCGATCCCGCAGGGAGGTGAACCGCGTGTACGTCTGCTCGTGCTTCGGTGTCACCGAGAAGCAGGTCAAGCAGCACGCGGACGCCGGTGCCTGCACGCCCCGCCAGATCGCGTCGGCCTGCAAGGCAGGCACGGACTGCGGATCCTGCGTACGCCGCATCCAGGCGATCCTCGGTCGCGGGAACTGCCCCCGGCGCGAGCTGGTGGACCAGGGCATGCCGGCGCTCACGGGCGCCGGACTCGCCGACGCGGTGGACGCGGCGGAGCTGCCCGAAGCCGCTTGAGTCCGCGGTCACGGGTGCGAGCGCGGGGCCGGACGGGCTCCCTCGGCGCCGCGGGGCCGGACGGGGCGGGTCAGCTGTCCGGCTGTTCGATCAGCTGGGTGATGTAGAGCGCCTCGCCGAGCTTCTCGACCAGCTCCAGCTGCGTGTCGAGGTAGTCGATGTGGTGCTCCTCGTCCGCCAGGATGGACTCGAAGATGTTCGCGGACGTGATGTCGCCCTTGTTGCGCATGACCTCGATGCCGCGCCTGAGCCGGTCGATCGCCTCGACCTCGACCTGTCGGTCCGCCTGGAACATCTCCGTGACCGTCTGGCCGATGCGGACGTGGAACAGCCGCTGGTAGTTCGGCAGGCCGTCGAGGAAGAGGATCCGGTCGGTCAGCACCTCGGCGTGCTTCATCTCGTCGAACGACTCCGCCCGGGTGTACTTGGCGAGCTTCGTCCACCCGAAGTTCTCCTGCATCTTGGCGTGCAGGAAGTACTGGTTGATCGCCGTCAGCTCGGCGGTGAGCTGCTCGTTGAGGAACTCGATGACCTCGGGGTCGCCCTGCATCGCAGAGGCTCCTTCCGCGCTGGTGAAAGGGGCAGATGTCGCGCAGTCTCGCACTGCGGGCCGGGGGCGTCCAGTAAGTGCATGCTTAGTAGGAGTTGCCCGAATAGGACTCTTCCCTGGTCGTGACCACCCCTCCCGGTCTGTCACCATTGAGGCATGGGTCAGCCAGGGAGCGGGGAACACCGGGCAGCAGGGGAGTCCGAGCTTCCGCCGGGACAGCGACTCCAGCGCGGCTGGCCGGTCACCCACTACGGGCCGGTCCCCAAGTTCAAGCCGGACCGCTGGGAGTTCAGGGTCTTCGGAGCCACGGCGGGCGGCGACAAGCACTGCTGGAACCACGAGGAGTTCTCGGCGCTGCCGTTCTCGACGGTCGTGGCCGACCTGCACTGCGTGACGAAGTACAGCATGCTGGGGGCCGAATGGGGTGGGGTGCCCGCCCGTACGGTCCTGGAGCTCGCACCCCCGGCCGCGAACGTCACGCATGTGATGGTGTGGGCCGAGTACGGCTTCAGCGCGAACATGCGGCTCTCCGACTTCGCCTCGGACCGAACGATTTTCGCCACGCACAAGGACGGTGAGCTGCTCACCGCCGAGCACGGCTTCCCGCTGCGGCTGATCGTGCCGCACCTGTACGCCTGGAAGGGCCCCAAGTGGGTCAGGGGCGTGGAGTACATGACCGCCGACCGCCGCGGCTTCTGGGAGGAGCGGGGCTACCACAACATCGGCGACCCGTGGACGGAGCAGCGGTACTCGTACCAGGAGGAGCCGGGGGACGGCCCGGAGCTCTGAGCACCCGGCGGTGGTGTCGGGGGCGCCATCGCGCCCGTATACCCCCCGGGGTATGTCCTCAACTGTCCCGGAGCTTCTTGAGCCGCTCGATGTCGGCCGCGTGTCCTTCCTTGCCGCCGGGCGTCTCGATCACCAGGGGGACGCCGTCCGCCGCCGGGTGGCGCATCAGCTCGCGGAACGGATCCTCGCCGATGTGACCGGCGCCGATGTTGGCGTGGCGGTCCTTGTGGGCACCCACGACGTCCTTGGAGTCATTGGCGTGGATGAGCTTCAGCCTGCCCTCGCCGACCGTCTCGACGAGCAGGTCCAGGGTCTGCCGCACGCCGTGCTCGCCGGTCAGGTCGTGCCCGGCGGCGAAGATGTGGCACGTGTCGAGGCAGATCCCAAGCTTGGGGTGGGAGTCCAGGGCCTCGAAGTACGGCCCGAAGTCCCAGGTGCGGGAGCAGAGGGAGAAACCCTGTCCGGCCGTCGACTCCAGCAGCAGCAACGGGTCGTCGTCGTGGTCCAGCTCGTCCAGCAGCGGCAGCATGTGCGTGCGCACCTGGGCCAGGGCCTCCTGCCGGGGGCGGCCGCCGGTCGCCGAACCGGTGTGCACCACCACGCCCAGCGCGCCGATGTCCCGGGCGCGACGCAGCGAGTGACGCAGGGACGCCACGGAGAACTCGACGGTCGCCTCCGTGTGGGAGCCGAAGTTGATCAGGTAGGGGGCGTGGACGTACGCGGGTATGCCCTCGACGGCGCACTCCTCGCGGAACAGCTCGTCCTGGACCGGATTGCCGACCGGTGTCGCCCAGCCGCGCGGATTGGCGACGAAGACCTGGACGGCTTCGGCGCCCACCTCGCGGGCGTAGGTGAGGCCGGTCTTGGCGAGGCCGCCGGCCACGGGAACATGGCCGCCGACTGCGTTGCTCATGTGCTTCTAGAGTCCCTTGGTCTTGATGGTGATGGTGCTGCCCTCGGGGGCCCGGTCGCCGCCGCCGACGGACTGGCTCTCCACGGTGTCGCCGAGGAACGGGAAGTTCTTCTCGACCTTCACCTCGAACCCGGCGCCCTCCAGCTCCTCCTTGGCGTCGTCGACGTTCTTGCCGGTGACGTCGGGAACGGCCACCATGCGCGGGCCCTTGGAGACGGTCAGTGTGACCGTGTCGCCCTCGGCGGCCCGGCCGCCGGCGGAGAGGGACTGGGCCGCCACGCTGCCCGCCCGCTGAGCGGAGTGGACCCGCGCGGCGGCGACCTTCACGGTGAGCCCGGACTCCTCCAGCGTACGGGTCGCGTCCTCGACGGTGTCGCCGGTGACGTCCGGCACGTCGACGGGGGCGCCCCTGCTCACGACGAGGGCGACCGCGGAGTCCGGCTTGCGCGCGGTGCCCGCCTTCGGGTCGGTGCTGATGACCGTGTTCTTCTCGAACTCCTGGCTGAACGCCTTGGTGACCTTGCCCAGGGCGAGTCCGGCCTCCGCGAGCTCGCGCCCGGCCTCGCCGAGCGGCAGGCCCCTCAGGTTGGGGACCTTCACGGTCTCCGGGCCCCGGGAGATGGTCAGGGTCACCGAACCGTTGCCGCGGACGCGCTCACCGGGAGCGGGGTCGGCGGCCATCACGGTGCCCCGTTCGTACGCGGTGCTGTAGTCCCGCTCGACGCCCTTGACGTCCAGTCCCGCGTCGGCGAGCCGCTTCTCGGCCTCCGCCTGGGTCCGGCCGAGCACGGTGGGGACGCGGGTGAACTGCCCCGAGTTGATGTACCAGACGCCCGCGCCGACGCCCAGGACCAGCAGTACGGCGACGACGGCGGCGACCATGCCGCGGCGGGCGTTGCCCGCGTTGCCGAACGGGAGGCGGGCCGGACGAGCGGCCACCGCGGCCGGGCCGGGACCGGGCGGCGGGGGCACCGGCAGCCGGCTGGTGCGCTGGACGCCGTCGCCCCCCTCGAAGCCGCCGCTGCCGACGTCCTCGCCGGGCAGCGGGCGCGCGATCACGCTGGTGGGGCTCTCCGAGCCGGTGCCGGCCGCGCCCTCGGGCTCCGCCCGGACCTGCGGCGGGACCAGGTCGAGCTGCTCGTCGCCGAGCGCCGCGCGGGCCTCGCGCGCCTGGGCGAGGAGCGCCACCGCGTCGTGCGGGCGCACCTCCGGGTTGCGCGCGGTGGCGCTCGCCACCAGGTCGTCCAGCTCGACCGCGAGGCCGGGGACGAGGGCGGAGGGTGCCGGGACGTCGGCGTTCAGGTGCTGGTAGAGGACCTGCGCGGGGGTGTCGCCGGCGTGCGGCTTGGCGCCGGTCAGCATCTCGTACAGGACGACGCCGCAGGCGTACACGTCCGCGCGGGTGTCGGCGGTGCCGTGCTCGATCTGCTCGGGCGCCAGGTAGGACACGGTGCCGAGGACGGACCCGGTGGTGTTGGTGGCCGCGCCGACCGCCCGGACGAGGCCGAAGTCGGCGACCTTCACCCGGCCGTCGTCGCCTATCAGGACGTTCTCGGGCTTCATGTCGCGGTGGACGAACCCGGCCCGGTGCGCGGCCCCCAGCGCGGCGAGCACCGGCTCCAGGATGTCGAGCGCCGCCCGGGGCCGGAGGGCGCCGCGCTCGCGCAGGACGTCGCGGAGGGTGCAGCCGGCGACGTACTCCATCGCCAGGTAGACGTACGCCCCGTCGGCGCCCTGGTCGAACACGCCCACCACATTGGGGTGCGACAGCCGGGCCACGGACTTGGCCTCGCGGATGAAGCGCTCCACGAAGGCCGCGTCGGTCGCCAGGGCGGGGTGCATCACCTTCAGGGCGAGCACCCGGTCGAGCCGGGTGTCGAGGGCACGGTAGACCGTGGCCATGCCACCGACGGCGATGCGCGCGTCGACCCGGTAGCGGCCGTCGAGCAGCTGGCCGACGAGGGGGTCGTGCAGGGTCGTATCCACCCGCCCGAGTCTACGAGCCCGGACCGGCACCCCCGCCGCCCCGTCCCCGCCCCGGCCTGGACTGCGGCCGACCTGTGACACCGGCGCGGCGGGCGCCCGGCCCGTGGAGCGGGCGCCGCGCCGGGGTCAGAACGCCGGCCGCTCAGGGTCCAGCGCCGCCCGGCCCTCCACGGGGGAGGATGCCTCCGCGAAGTGCCGGCGCGGGATCCGCCCCGCCCGGTGCGCCAGCCGGCCCGCCTCCACCGCGTGCCGCATCGCCTCGGCCATCAGCACCGGCTCCTGCGCGCGCGTGACCGCCGACGCCAGCATCACCGCCGCGCACCCCAGCTCCATCGCCAGCGCCGCGTCGGACGCCGTCCCGGCACCCGCGTCCAGGATCACCGGCACGCGCGCGTGCTCCACGATCAGCTGGAAGTTGTGCGGGTTGCGGATGCCGAGACCGGAACCGATGGGCGAGCCCAGCGGCATGATCGCCGCGCAGCCGACGTCCTCCAGCCTGCGGGCCAGCACCGGGTCGTCGTTGGTGTACGGCAGCACCGTGAAGCCGTCGTCGACCAGCGTCTCGGCGGCGTCGAGCAGCTCGATCGGGTCGGGCAGCAGGGTCCGCTCGTCCGCCACGACCTCCAGCTTGATCCACTCCGTGCCGAGTGCCTCGCGCGCGAGGCGGGCGGTCAGCACCGCCTCGCCCGCCGTGAAGCAGCCCGCCGTGTTGGGCAGGACCCGGATGCCGAGCCTGTCGAGGACGGACAGGACGGAGCCCTGCACGGTCGGGTCGAGGCGGCGCATGGCCACGGTGGTCAGCTCCGTGCCGCTGGCGGCGAGGGAGCGCTCCAGGACGTCGAGGCTGGGCGCCCCGCCGGTGCCCATGATCAGCCGGGAGTCGAACGTGGTCCCGGCGATGGTGAGACGGTCGTCTGCCACGGGTCAGCCCCCCTGGACGGCGGTGAGGACCTCGACCCGGTCGCCCTCGCCGAGGACGGTCGCCGGCCACTGGCCGCGCGGGACGACGGTCTCGTTGACGGCGGCGGCGACCCCGGAGGGCGCCGTGGTGAGCGTGGCGACCAGGGCGTCGAGGGTGGTCGGGCCGGCGAGCCGTCGGGCCTCGCCGTTGACGGAGACGTTCATGACACTCCTGCCGGAGAGAGGGAGGGGGAGGTGGTCGGCGAGACGGACGGGGAGGCGGGTGACGGCCCGAAGCGGGCCGGGGTGAAGGCCCGGGCCGGCTCGGGGAGCTCCCCGGTGGTCAGCACGGTGGCCATCACGTCCCCGGTGACGGGGGTCAGCAGCACCCCGTTGCGGTAGTGCCCCGTCGCCAGGTGCAGACCGGGCAGCGCCGTGGGGCCGAGCAGGGGAGCGTTGTCGGGGGAGCCCGGCCGCAGCCCCGCGCGGGTCTCGGTCAGCGGCAGCTCGGTGATGCCGGGCACCAGCTCGTGAGCGTCGCGCAGCAGCTCGTACACTCCGCCCGCGGTGACCGTGGTGTCCCAGCCGAGCTCCTCGCTCGTCGCCCCGACCACCAGCTCGCCGTTCTCGCGGGGCACCAGGTACACCTGGCTGCCGCGCACGACCGCCCGGACCGTACGGCTGAGGAAGGGCGCGTACGCGCGGGGCACGGACAGCCGCAGCACCTGCCCCTTCACCGGCCGTACCGGCGGCAGCACCTCCTCCGGTACGCCACCGAGCCGGCCGCTCAGGCTGCCGGCCGCCAGCACCACTTGGCCGGCGCCCGCTTCCGTGCCGTCGTCCAGCACCGCTCCCGCCGCCCGCTCGCCGGTCACGACCAGCCGCTCCGCCCGGGCGTGGTGGAACACCACTCCGGACCGCTCGCACGCGGCCACCAGGGCGGCCGCCAGCCGGCGCGGATCGACCTGGTGGTCGCCGTCCACCCGGAGCCCGCCGCGCACCCCGGGCGCCAGCAAGGGCTCCAGGCGGCGGCACTCGCGGCCGGTCAGCCACTCCGACCGCAGGCCCGAGCGCTGCTGGAGGGCGTGCAGCTCCCGCAGGTGGGCGCGGTCGTCGGCGTCCAGGGCGACGGCGAGGGTGCCGCACGCGCGGTAGCCGACGTCCATGCCGCCGGCCGCCTCCTGGAGTTCGGCGACGAAGTCCGGGTAACGGCGCGCCGACTCCAGGTTCAGCCCCAGGAGCGTCTCCTCGCCGTAGTGGAGCTCGGTGACCGCGGCGAGCATGCCCGCCGCCACGCGCGCGGCCCCGCCGCCCGGCTCGGGGTCGACGACGGCGACCCGCAGCCCGTGCTGCGTGGCCCGCCAGGCCGTGACCAGGCCGATGATCCCGCCCCCGACGACCAGGACGTCGGAGGTCGTGCGCGGACCTGTCGTACGTGGATGCATGGGCGTCCAGCCCCTCCCTTCGCCGGCATGACCCGGATCAGGTTCGTACGGTCGGAGGCCGTCCCAGCCTCCCTCTCAGCCCGGTGCGTCCGGGCTCCCGCGAGTGCTCTGCGGTGGCCAGACTAACCCCACCCGGGGACCCGCTGTAAGGGAGCTTCACCCTGGTGTGGTCGCGCCGCGGGCTCTCACCCCCGCCGTCGGCCGGGGGACACCCACGGCCGGTGGCCGACCGCGCCCCGGCCAGGTCGGTCCAGCGGCCTGCGTCGCGTACCGCGGTGTGGACGGCCGCGGCGGCCCGCGTGCACGGGCGGTGGCGTGGCGTGCGGGCACCTCGCCGGCGGTCGCGGGGGAGATCGTCTCGACTTTCGGTACGTCCGGCTGGACCGTGACCGGCCGCACGGGTGTCGGGGCGCGCCGCTACCACGATCGCGGAGCCCGGCGGCGGGCGCGTTCGGCCGTCGGAGACGCGGGAAGGGGAGTCCCAGGAGGGCGGTGGCGCCGGTGCCGTGGGGCGGCTCCCTTCCTGACATCGTGTCAGCTGCGTAAGGTGGGCGGGTGAGCGAGCGGATGGAAGCGGAGCGGCGCGTCGTCGTCGTCGGTGCCGGGATGGCGGGTGTGCAGACGGCGGTGGCGCTGCGCGAACAGGGCTTCACCGGCCCCGTGCGACTGATCGGGGCCGAGCCCCACCAGCCGTACGACCGGCCCCCGTTGTCCAAGGCGGTGCTCCTGGGCACGGCCGAGGGGTCGGCCTTCGACGTGGACTTCGAAGCGCTCGGCATCGAGCTGAGCCTGGGGGTCGAGGTCACCGCCCTGCGCCCCGACGCGCACGAGGTGGACACCGGGACCGGGCCGGTCCCCTACGACGTCCTGGTCGTGGCCACCGGTGCCCGACCGGTCGCGCTGCCCGGCTCCGAGGGCGTGCGCGGCGTCCACCTGCTGCGCACCCTCGACGACGCCGAGCGGCTGCGCCCCGTCCTGGCGGACAAGCACGACGTGGTGGTGGTCGGTGCCGGGTGGATCGGCGCCGAGTTCACGACGGCCGCCCGCGAGGCCGGTTGCGCGGTCACCGTCGTCGAGGCCGCCGACCGGCCGCTCGCCGGTGCGCTGCCCGCCGAGGTCGCCGCCCCGATGGCCGAGTGGTACGAGGAGAGCGGCGCCACGCTCCTGACGCACGCGCGCGTGGGCCACCTCGAACCGGGCGAGGTCGCCCTGGAGGACGGCCGGCTGCTGCCCGCCGAGGCGGTGGTCGTCGGTATCGGCGCCCGGCCCGCCACCGGGTGGCTGGCCGGTTCGGGCATCGCGCTCGGGCCGGAGGGCGCGGTCGTCGCCGACGAGCACCTGCGCACGTCCGCGCCCGACGTGTACGCCGTGGGCGACTGCGCGTCCTTCCCGTCGGCGCGCTACGGCGAGCGGCTGATGGTGCACCACTGGGACAACGCCCTCCAGGGCCCGCGCACGGTGGCCGCCGCCGTGGTCGGCGAGGTCCCGCGGCCGTACGACCCGGTGCCGTACTTCTGGTCCGAGCAGTTCGGGCGGTTCGTGCAGTACGCCGGCCATCACGCGGCCGCGGACACGCTGGTGTGGCGGGGCGACCCGGCCGGTGCCGCCTGGTCGGTGGCGTGGCTGCGCCGGGGTGCCCTGGTGGCGCTGCTGGCGGTGGGCCGCCCGCGCGACCTGGCGCAGGGGCGCAAGCTCATCGAGGCGGGCACACCCCTCGACCCCGAGCGCGTCGCGGACTCGTCGGTCCCGCTGAAGTCGGCCGCCCGGGGGTAGCGGAGGCAGGTCCGGCGTAGCCCGGGTACCGACTGTCGGTGCGGGATGGCACGCTAGTGCCGTGACCGAGATTGACGCAAAGATCGATGCTCTCGTCCCCGCCTGGCTCCACCTGCCCGACATCGCGGAAACGCTCGATGTCGAGGTGACGCGTGTGCGGCAGCTGGTCAAGGAGGGCCAGCTGATCGCCGTGCGCCGCGGCGAGAACAGGACGCTCCAGGTGCCGGCCGCCTTCATCAAGGACGGCAAGGTGGTGAAGGGCCTCTCCGGGACCCTGACGCTCCTGAGGGACGACGGCTTCACCGACGAAGAGATGCTCGAGTGGCTCTTCACCCCCGACCCGACCCTGCCGGGCACGCCCGTGCAGGCGCTCAGCGAGAATCGCGGCACGGAGGTGAAGCGCCGCGCCCAGGCGCTCGCCGTCTGACGCCCTGAGTCCCGGCGCCGTACGCCGGGCGGAAGACCGACACCGCCGCACCCAACGGGGGGAACACCGCATGTCCACCGCACGCGCCCGGCTGGCCGACGCCCGGCTCTACCTCTGCACGGACGCCCGCAAGCGGCAGGGTGACCTGCCGGACTTCCTCGACGCGGTGCTCGCCTCCGGCGTGGACATCGTCCAGCTGCGCGACAAGGGCATGGAGGCCGGCGAGGAGCTGGAGCACCTGGCCGTGTTCGCCGACGCCTGCCGGCGGCACGGCACGCTGCTGGCGGTGAACGACCGCGCCGACGTGGCGCACGCCATCGGCTCCGACGTGCTGCACCTCGGCCAGGGCGACCTGCCCGTCCCGGCCGCCCGTGCCGTCCTGGGCGACGACGTGCTGATCGGCCGCTCCACGCACGCGGAGGCGGAGGTGGACGCGGCGGTCGCCGAGCCCGGCGTCGACTACTTCTGCACCGGCCCCTGCTGGCCCACGCCCACCAAGCCGGGGCGGTACGCCCCCGGACTGGATCTCGTGCGGTACGCGGCGTCGCTGGACCAGCGGCGGCCGTGGTTCGCGATCGGTGGCATCGACGCGGCCAACCTGGACGAGGTGCTGGACGCCGGCGCCCGCCGGATCGTCGTCGTCCGGGCGATCACCGAGGCGGACGACCCGGCCCGGGCCGCGGCGGCGCTGGCGAAGCGGGTCCGCGAGCGATCCGCCTAGGAGGTGTCCGGAGAGCGCTCCTCCGGAGCGGTCACCGCCCACCCACCCTGTCCACGAGTGTCCACAGAGTGGACAACAACCCGGCAAAAGCGACAAAACACCCCGCTCCGGTTGGGTGACGACCGGCCCGTGGCTAACCTGCCGGTATGGCCCTTGGCACACCTTCCACCAGGACAGATCGCTCACGAACGGTGCGCGATCTGCTCGCGACCGGCAAGACGACGTACTCCTTCGAGTTCTGGGCGCCCAAGACCGAGAAGGGTGAGCGGAACCTCTGGAACGCGCTGCGCCGGGTCGAGGCGGTGGCCCCGAGCTTCGTCTCCGTGACCTACGGAGCGGGCGGGTCCACGAGGGCCGGGACGGTCAAGGCCACCCAGGAGATCGCCGCCGACACCACCCTCACCCCCGTCGCGCACCTCACGGCCGTCAACCACACCGTCGCCGAACTGCGCAACATGATCGGCCAGTACGCCGACGCCGACATCAGGAACATCCTCGCCGTCCGGGGCGACCCGCCCGGCGATCCGATGGGCGAGTGGGTCCCGCACCCCCAGGGTGTGCGGTACGCCGCCGACCTGGTCCGGCTGATCAAGGAGTCCGGCGACTTCTGCGTCGGCGTCGCCGCTTTCCCCGAGATGCACCCGCGCTCCACCGACTGGGACACGGACGTCCGGCACTTCGTGGACAAGTGCCGGGCGGGCGCGGACTACGCGATCACCCAGATGTTCTTCCTGCCCGAGGACTATCTGCGGCTGCGCGACCGGGTCACCGCCCAGGGCTGTGAGACGCCGATCATCCCGGAGATCATGCCGGTCACCAGCGTCAAGCAGATCGAGCGGTTCGCTCAGCTCAGCAACGCCCACTTCCCGCCCGCGCTGAAAGAGCGGATCCTCGCCGTCAAGGACGATCCGGCCGCTGTACGCTCCATTGGCATCGAGTACGCGACGGAGTTCTGCGCGCGGCTGCTCTCCGAGGGTGCCCCCGGATTGCACTTCATCACGCTGAACAACTCCACCGCGACGCTCGAGATCTACGAGAATCTCGGACTGCACGAGCAGTCCTGACCGGTCGTACCCGCCACGTCCCGGGGCGGGGGGCCGTACGAGAGGGGCGGGCATGGGCTGGACGGTCCTCTACATCGCATTCGGTGTCGTGGCGTTGTGGTTGCTCGGTGAAGTGCTCCTGCAGTACAAGGCCCGGCTGCGCTGGCGGCTGCTCGCCTTCGCCGGGTTCCTCGGCGTGGTCCTCGGCGTGCTGCTGCCGTCCGTCCCCGTGATCGCGGCGGGTGCCATCGCCTTCGCGATCGGTCAGACCTACGTCACGCTCTCCTTCCGGCGCGGCTTCTCGACCGGCTGGGCGATCGGGGGCAGGCCGGGGGCCAGCCGCCGTCGCAGGGCCGGGGGCGCCGCCGCCGGGCCGACCCTGGAGGTCTCCGACCTCGCCTACGAGGAGCAGGAGCCGTCGCCCGCCGAGAGCACGGCGGTCTACGCCCCCGAGCCGCTGCCGGACGACACCGGGCAGTACGGCGTCTACGACGAGCCGGCCCCGGCCGCCCACGCCGCCCCGACGCCCTCGTACGACGGCGGTTTCGGCACCTACGCCGCCACCGAGTACGACCAGCACGGCACCTACGCCACCACCGCGTACGACTACGGCACGACGGGGGAGCAGAGCTACGCCGCGTACTCCGACCCGTACATCGGCACCGCCCCGTACACCCACGGCCACGACTACGGCGGCCAGCAGCAGTACGCCGACCCCTACGCGCCCCAGTACGGCACGGACACCCCGCCCGGCGGCGTCTGGGTCCCGCAGCAGCGCGACGGCGAGTACCAGGCCCCGCAGCAGCCGCCGTACGGCTACGACCAGGGGCAGGGCCAGGCCGACCCGTACCGCTACTGAGAGCCGCGGAAACCCGCGCCCTCCACGATCAGACCCGCCACCAGAGCCCCCGACATCCCGGCGTGCGCGAGCCCGCCGCCCGGGTGCGCCCAGCCCCCGGCGAAGTACAGCCCGCCCAGCGGTGCGGGATTGGCGGCGGGCAGCAACGAGCCGCCCGCGCCCGCCAGCGCCGGCCCGGGCACCTGGAACACGCCCGTCTCCCCGAACGTGTCGGCCGGGGTGCGCACCACCCGCCACAGCAACCGCTCCCGCAGACCGGGCACGGCGGCCGCCGCGGCCTCCACCATCCGGTCGGCGAACGCCTCCGCGGCCGGCCCCCCGGCCGTACCCCAGACGTTCTCCGACGCCCACAACCCGCCCGCCGCCACGGTCGCGGTGACCGTCACCGACTCGTGCCCCCCGTCCGGGCGCAGCCGCTCGTCGTCGGGGCGCAGCACCACGACGGTCGGCCGCTCGCACAGCCGCCCCCGCGCGAGGGCGTCCAGCTCGTCCTCCCGGTCGGCGGAGTGCACCACCGTCCGGTGCACGGCGCCCGCCTCCCGCGCGCCCCGCAGGGCCAGGCACACGGTCACCCGGCCCGTCGGCACGGCCTGCTGGTACCGCGGCCATTCGTCCGTGCTCTCCCACTCCAGGACCTGGTCCCGGTACAGCGCGGGCAGCGGGGCGCCCGCGACCACGTGGTCCGCCTCGACCGTCTCCCGGCCGCCCAGCTCGACGCCCACGGCCCGCCCGTCCTTCGCCAGGACGGCCGTCACCGGCGTACCGAAGACGAATTCGACCTTCCGCGCCCGGCACCGCTCGTACACGGCGTCCGCCAGCGCCCGGATCCCGCCGCTCACGTACCAGCTGCCGAACGTCTGCTCCATGTAGGGCAGCACGGCGGCGGCAGCGGGCGCCGTCGCCGGGTCGAAGCCGTACGCCAGGGCGTGGCTCTCCAGGAGGGCCGCCAACCGGGGGTCGCGCAGCTCGCGCCGCCCCACGTCGGCGAGCGTCACCGCGGGGCGGCGCAGCAGGCCGGTCCTGAGTGCCGGGTACGGGTCGCGCGCGAAAGGCGTGACATCGGCCGGCAGCGGCTCCTCCAGCAGCGGCCTGCGCGAGCGGTCCCAGGCGTCCCGCGCACGGTTCAGGAACGCGCCCCACCGCGCCCCCGCGCCGCCGCCGAGCGCCGTGTCCAGTGCCGAGACGATGCCGGCCCGCGAGGCGTTGGGCAGCGACACCGCGGTGCCGTCGGCGAAGACGTGGCGGCTCGCGGGGTCGACCTGGGTCAGCCCGACGCACCGCTCCAGCGGCTCCTTGCCCGTCTTGACGAACAGGTCCCGGTACACGGCGGGCACGTGCAGCAGCCCCGGTCCGGTGTCGAAGGCGAAGCCGTCGCGCGCGAACCGGCCCACCGCGCCGCCGTACGTCCGGGTCCGCTCGTACACCGTCACCCGGTGCCCCGCCACCGCGAGCCGGGCCGCCGCCGCCATGGCGCCCATCCCCGCGCCGATCACCACAATCCGTGCCATGCCAGGGACCTTATCCGGCCCCACCGACACCTCCGCCGGGCGGGCGGCCCACGCGCGCGTGGGCCCGGCCACGCCCCTCTGAGTACCCGTACCTAGTGTCCTGCGCCGGGAATTCGTTGGATTAGTAAGCTGTCTCCATGGCGAAGATGGGGCGGCCGATGGCCGAGCTGGTGTTGTCGGAGGATGA